>DASZMF010000979.1:0-9631 GCA_035552035.1 Candidatus Angelobacter sp. | reverse complement strand
TTATCCGATTGAGCTGATTGCGGGCGTTCAGGAAACTTTGGATTATCTGGCAGGGCGCGGGCATCCCATGGTGGTGGTGACCAAAGGGGATTTCGGTGAACAGTCCGGCAAGGTGGAGCGCTCTGGGCTGAAGAATTATTTTGCCGCGGTGGAGATCGTGGCAGAGAAGAAGCCGGCTATCTATCAAGAGCTGGTCGCCAGATACAAGTTCGAGCGGGCCAATACATGGATGATCGGCAACAGTCCCAAGTCAGATATTAATCCGGCTTTGAGCGCGGGCATCAACGCAGTCTTTATTCCGCATGATCTCACCTGGGCGCTGGAGCATGAGACTGTGGACCCTGCGCCTGCAGGCCAGCGACTGCTCCGGGTGGAGAGGTTCGCTGACCTGCAGCAGCACTTCTGATTTTTCAACTCATTAGATTTGCGCGCTCAGGATTGCGAGCAGTTCTTCCGGCTCCGGCCGGCGACGCCAGTCGGCGTCCACGCGGGCGTACGAAATTTTTCCATCCGGTTGGACCAGATAAGTTGCGGCCAGCGGCAGCTCCCAGCTCTTGTCGCCGTTATAGCCGGGCAGCTTAGTCATGATGGTTTCATAAATCGCCTGCAACTCCGCGGGTAGCCGATAAACCAGGCCAAACTTTCGCGCTACTTCATTCCCTGCATCACTCAGGACAGGGAAGCGTAGCTGGTGCATGTCGCGCGTCATGTAGGAGTGCTTTTGCGTTTGCGGTGAGATGGCGACGAGCGATGCGCCGGCCAGGGCGATCTCCTGGTGGACCTGCTGCATGGCTGCGAGTTGCGCGTTGCAGTAGGCGCACCAGCGTCCGCGATAAAAGACGATGGCCAGCGGGCCGTTGCGCAGAAGGTCTTCTGATCGCCACAGCATGCCGTCACCATCAAGCAGTTCGAATGTTGGCGCTTGATCGCCGGCCTTTAATGCGTGCTCAGCCAGTTGCGAGCGGACGAGATCTTCTGCTGTGCGATCGACTACGGCGAGCCGCTCTGCTGGCACCATGGCATGCAGTTTGGCGGTGAGTTCGTCGAGTTGTTGTTGGAGGGACATTAATAAATCTTCACCACGGAGACACGGAGACACGGAGAAAGAAATAAGCCGCGAATCAACGCGAAAGAACGCGAATCGAAAACACCTCAAGAAAGATTCGTGTTTATTCGCGTAAATCGCGGCCAATCCTGCTATAGGGTTCTCTCGCTTCGCTTCGGGATTAAAACACAAAGCAGAAAAAGGCCTACCGCATCATCCCCGGAAATTTTCCGGCTAGCTTGCGGCTGAAGCTGGATTTGCCCATGTCCTTGAACATCTTGCGCATTTGCGCATATTGGCGCAGGAGCTGGTTTACTTCCTGCACGCTGGTGCCGGAGCCGCGGGCAATGCGTTTGCGCCGGCTGCCGTTGATGATTTCATGATGCAGGCGTTCCTTGGCCGTCATGGAATTGATGATGGCTTCAACGCGGTTGATCTGGCCTTCGTCCACGGAGTCGGCGGCCTTCTGCATGTTGGCAAAGGGGCCGATGCTGGGCAGCATCTTGATGACGCTTTGCAGCGAGCCCAGCTTTTTTACCTGGCGCAGCTGGTCGCGGAAGTCTTCCAGCGAGAAGCCTTCGCCGCCCATGGCTTTGGTGGCGAACTCCTGGGCTTTTTTCTGGTCAACGTTTTCCTGGGCCTTTTCAATGAGCGTCATCATGTCGCCCATGCCGAGGATGCGGCCAACGATGCGGTCAGGATGGAACGGCTCCAGCGCGTCGTATTTTTCACCCACGCCGATGAACTTAATCGGCTGGCCGGTGACCGCGCGGATGGAAAGCGCCGCGCCGCCGCGGGCGTCACCGTCCATTTTGGTGAGGATCACGCCGGTGATGGAAAGTTTTTTGTGGAACTCGTCGGCGGAGCGCACGGCGTCCTGGCCGGTCATGGCGTCGGCCACGAACAGAATTTCCTGTGGGTTGAGGATCTTTTTGAGCGACTGCATTTCTGACATCAGTTCGTCATCAATATGCAGGCGGCCGGCGGTATCCACGATCAGGAAATTGCAGCCGCTGTTGGTCGCTTCTTTGCGCGCTTCTTTTACCAGCCGTTCGACGGTCGGCGTATCAGCGTGTTCGACCTTGCCTTCGTAAAGATTGGCCTTGATGGCTTCCGCAACAACCTTTAACTGCTGGCGCGCCGCGGGACGATACACGTCAACCGAAACGAGCATGGGGCGGTGTCCGCCTTTTTTAAGCCAGGCCGCCAGCTTGCCAGAAGTGGTGGTTTTACCCGAACCCTGCAGACCGGCCATGAGAATGACCGAAGGCGGCTGCGATGCGAACTTGAGCTTGGCTGTGTCTTTACCAAGGGTCTCCACCAGTTCGTCATGCACAATCTTGATGACCTGTTGCGCCGGAGAGAGCGCGGTCATTACTTCCTGGCCCACGGCCTTTACCGAGACGCGGTCAATAAATTCCTTGACCACTTTAAAGTTGACGTCGGCTTCCAGCAGCGCCATGCGGATCTCTTTGAGCGCTTCCTGGATATTTTCTTCGGTGAGCGTGCCTTGTCCGCGAAGATTTTTAAACGCGCGTTGTAACTTTTCCTGAAGATTCTCAAACATAGATAAGGACTCTGTATTGCAGGTGGATTAGATGCTTAAAGCCGCAGGCTTGATCATATTGTAGCAGCGGAATGTGTTAGTTTTGGCTTATGAAGCTTGAATACCTCGCCGAGGGCTCGCAAGACTGTCCCCTGATTCGCCTGTATGAGTTCGACCAGCCCGAGGTGCTGCGGCTGCGCAAAATTGCCGTATCGCTGGCGAACCGTTCCGCGGTAAGCATTGCCCTGCAGGATGAGCGGGGCGTTGAAGCTGTGAGTTCCTGCAAACTCATTTTGCGGTCGGGCTCCAAGGACGCGGGCGTGGTGCAAACCGGCCCGTCAATTTTCGAGTGTACGCTCACGCCGGATACCTGGGGGGCAGTGAAGCGGCTGATCGATCCCTTTTGTGAATCAAAGATCGGCGGCTTTCAATGGCTTTCTGATCAGGGAGAGATTTCTTTGTTGTTGTCACGCTCGGGCAGTTGGTAGGTCGCAACAACCCACAGTTTTAGATTTGCTTCCCATCCCGCAATAGCCTTCTCTTTCGACCAATGAAACCTGCTCTTTTTTCCCACTTGACGTGACTTTTTAATTACGTTACTATTTACTCACATAACCATAAAAGGAGGATTTGGAAATGAAGATTGAAGATATGACGCTGGACGTGGAGCAGCAGATTGATATCAAAGCAGCGCCGGAAAAGGTGTTTGCGATCATGCTGGACCAACTGGGCAAGAACAACACCACGCCGGCCGGGGAATCACTACAGATGCAAATTGAAGCGAAGCCGGGCGGCCGCTGGTATCGTGACCGGGGAAATGGTATTGGGCATCTATGGGGTTTTGTGCAGGTGATCAAACCGCCACAGTTGCTGGAACTGAGCGGGCCAATGTTTATGTCTTATCCGGCGCACAATCATGTGGAAGCCAAGGTGGAAAAGACGGCCACGGGCAGCCGCGTGACGCTGCGCCATCGCGCGATTGGCATGATTGATCCTGAACACCGCAAGAACGTAGGCACTGGCTGGAAGCACATGCTGGATGGAATGAAGAAAGCAGCTGAGTAATCCGTGACGAAAACGCCTTCAGGGCTGCGGGACAAAGACAAGCTCGATCCGGTGTGGAAGGCGCTGGCTGATCCAACGCGGCGTGCGATCCTTGATTTACTCAGGGACAAGCCGCGCGGGACAACGGAAATTGTGGACGCGTTTCCTCATCTCACGCGCTTTGGTGTGATGAAACATCTGGACGTACTCCGCGAAGCCGGGCTGGTAAGCACGCGCGAAGAAGGAAGACAGCGCTGGAATTCCCTGAACGTGTTTCCGATCCGCCAGATTTACGAACGCTGGGTCAGTCCGTTTCAGGAAATGTGGGCCAGCCAGTTGCTGGGAATCAAGAACCTCGCGGAGCGGGTGCAGGAAGATGAAACCAAACCACGTGCTCCGCGAAAACGAAAGAAAGACTAGTTGAGGTTGTAACAACCGGCTGAGAGGCTTTGCATTTTTCTCTGGCCGTGAAACGAGGAACGTTCTGCAACAGAATTTATAAGGAGTAAATATTTATGCCGCAAACATTTATGCCGCAAACATTGACTGCCCCTGAAAGCAAGAGCCACGCAGTTGTAAGCGAAGAACAATGGCTTTCCGCACGGAAAGAACTTCTGCAAAAAGAAAAAGAATTTACCCGGCAGCGGGATGAGATCAGCAGGCTGCGCGGTGAACTGCCCTGGGTCAAAGTTGAGAGCAACTATGTATTTGAAGGTCCGAACGGCCAGGAGAGTCTTGCCGATCTTTTTGGCGGCAAGAGCCAGCTTATGGTTTACCACTTCATGTTTGGCCCGGGATGGGAAGAAGGCTGCCCAAGCTGTTCCATGCTGGCCGATCATATGGAAGGAAGCCTGGTGCATCTGGCGAACCGCGATGTCCGCGTGGTGGCGGTTTCGCGCGCGCGTGTGGCGCAAATTGAAGCTTTTAAAAAGAGAATGGGCTGGAACTTTAAGTGGGTCTCGTCTTTTGAGAACGGCTTCAATCGCGACTACAACGTATCTTTTACCGAGCAGGAAGTGGCGCAGCGCAACATGCTCTACAACTATCAGAGGCAGGAATTTCCCAGCAGTGAAGCGCCCGGCCTGAGCGCGTTTTACAAAGATGATCAGGGCGAGATTTTCTACACATACTCGACCTACGGGCGCGGCCTGGATATTTTGCTGGGCGTTTACAACTTCCTGGATATGGCCCCGAAAGGCCGCGATGAAGATGCGCTGGCGCATCCCATGGCCTGGGTTCGCCACCATGATCGCTATCCGCACGAGATGGTTGCGCAACAATCGGCTGCGCAAAATAAAAGCTCAGCTTCGTGCTGTGCTCATGAAGGTAAATAAATGAATGCCTGCTGCACATCGGCTTCCGGCAAATCAGCTGCGCGCGTGGCGAAGGACGGCCCGTCTGTTTCGTCGCCACGTGTGCGGCGTTCGCTGATTCTTACGCGATGGTCATTGCCGGCGGTGATTCTGCTGCTCATACCTAAGTGTCCCGCGTGTCTGGCCGCATATATTGCTGTGGGAACCGGACTCAGTCTTAGCGTCGCGGCCGCGTTTTATCTTCGCGGATTGTTGATAGCGGTCTGCGTGGCGCTCATCCTCTTCAACGTGCTTTGGCTGATGCGCAAGATGCGGACGGCACTTCACATCTGAGCAAATCTCTTTCTAATGACGGGCCTAAATATTTTGCGCGTCTCACGTGAAGTTGCCGGCGCGTGCCGTCAGCGTTTCTTCTCCACACCAAGATAGCTCAAGAATGCCCGTGTAAGTTCGCGTTTAAGCACCTGATCGTCTCTGGGCAAAAATGCTTTCCAGGCGGAAACGTCCAGAGGCATGACGACCCAATCGTAGAGCATGCTGGAGACCATCATGAGTCCCAGGGAGATCGCGGCGCGCGGATCAGGATGCTGAATCTCTTTTTTGTGCGCCATAAAGAGATCAATTGCATAAGCGAAAGCGCGGGACTCCAGCTTGCCGGCTTTCTTGTTGAAGCCGGTCACTGCGCGATTGTGAACGAAGGTGCGCATGCCGCGCAGTAAACCTGCATTCGCGCGATAGGCCAATACCATGCTGCCCACTACCTGTTCAGCAAACAGTGGCAGCGGAATCTGCGCCGCGCCCTCTGGCGTGAGTCCGGCCTTGGTGCGCTCTTCCTGCCGCTCAAGAATACCCAGAATCATGGTTTCAAGCAGAGTGTCTTTATCCTTGAAGCGGCGATACACGGCGCCCGGAGTCAGACCTGCATGCTGCGCGATGCGTGGAATGGTTGTGCCTTCCACGCCATGCTGTCCCAGGACTTCTGCCGCGGCTTTGAGCAGCTTGCGCAGGGATTCGCGGCTGCGCGCCTGCTGGGGCGCAAGTGTCTTTTTAGCCATGCCTCGTTTATACCAGCTGCCTGAAATTATGCTTGACATCCCGGCAAATGTAAATGTAAATTTGCATTTACATTGATGGAGAATGTGCACATGAACTTTCCGCAGACATGACGATGGCAGGCTTGATTGGAACATTTGGCGCCGGAGCATTTACCGGCTCAAAGCAGGAAAAATTTACGGTGGCCATGGACGCTGCTGGGCTTGCGCAGATAGATCAGCTGATTGAGCAGGGGCTGTATTCCTCGCGCGAGGACTTTCTGCAGACCGCTGCGTGCAACCTGTTGCAGAAACACGGAGTAGCTGTTGCACAGGCGGCCAGTCATATAACAGTAGCGGGCATGGCAATGCACAACCGCAAAAGCCTGGAAAAGCTGCGCGCCATGGGCAAACAACTTGAACTCAACATCACCGGAATGCTCCGGCTCGCTGACGACGTTACACCTGAGCTGGCTTGCGCGGTCATCAAGTCGCTCAAAATCCGCGGAACGTTCCATGCCAGCGTTGAGGTAAAGGCAGCGCTCACGAACCGAATAAGGTAGTTGTTAAAAGAAGGAGATATCCATGTTCGCTCAACGCAATCAGATGAGAGGTCCCCGCTTCTCCGCAGGACTTTATTGGCGCACAAAAACGGGGATGCGCTTTTTAGGATGGGGCAAGCCGTGGACGGAGAAGACAGAAGCTTCTGAACGTCCATGGTCAGATTTAGCAGCATGGCTTCGAATGGCGCACAGTGCTATTTCTTCCAGCGCGGCGACAAGTAAAGATGGCATGGCAAAAGTGTTGACTGATGCTGGCCAATTTAGTCCTGTCCAGTCTGGTCCCGCTAGAAGCGGAGACGCAGAGCACCAAGAATATACGCCTGCCATCGGCAATCTTGCGGGCGTGTAGGACCGCTACAAGGAAAATTTTATGGCCGCCGCTTCTGTCCCATCGCCTGTGGTTTCGCAGCATCCGTTGCGCAATCGTAATTATCGCCTGCTGTGGATTGGCGCATCCATTTCTCTGCTGGGCGATCAGTTCTACCTGGTGGCTCTGCCCTGGGTGGTTCTGCAATTGACCGGCTCTGCTGTTGCCATGGGAACAATCATGATGGCAGCAGCTATTCCGCGCGCTTTGCTGATGCTGCTGGGCGGAGTGCTGACCGACCGCAGCTCTCCGCGAAAAATTATGATGAGCACTGCCATGGCGCGCACCATCTTTGTGGCGGCCATTGGTGTGCTGCTATGGATGCATGCATTGCGCGTGTGGGAATTGTATGTCCTGGGATTTGCATTTGGCGTGGCCGATGCGTTTTCTTTTCCGGCCGCGTCCGCATATCTGCCGGTACTGGTGGCGCGCGAGCAACTGGTCGCCGCCAACTCCGTTTCGCAGACCACAGCGCAAATCACCGGCATTGCCGCGCCTACGCCAGCAGCGCTGATCATTAAAACTCTGGGGCTTGCCTGGGCTTTTTTGATTGATGCAGTTAGCTTTCTGTTTATCATCGCGGCATTGTGGCAACTGCCTGATCCGCCGAAGACGCAACAGTCAGCGGGGAAGCCTCCGGTCTGGAAGTCGATTCTCGAGGGCTTTGCGTATGTCCGCGGCGACGTGCCGCTGCGCTCCTTGATGTTGCTGGCAGCCATGCTGAATCTCTGCACCACCGGCCCCATGGGCGTAGGCTTGCCGTATTTAACCAAGACAAAGTTTGGCTCGCCTACGGCATATGCGATCGTAATTTCCTCTGCCGCGGCTGGCGGTCTGCTGGGTGCATTCGCCGCGGGCGTCTGGCGAGTAAAACGGCGCGGCATTCTGCTGCTTGCGGCCTGCGTGGTCATCAGCGTATGCGTGGGCCCAGTTGGATCACTGCCGCAACTCTGGATGATTGCCGCTGCTTTTTTCTTCATGGCGATATGCTCCGGACTTGCCAATGTACAAATTGCCGCATGGCTACAGCAGCGGGTCGGGCCAGCGGTCCGCGGCCGCGTATTCAGTGTGCTCATGCTTGCCAGCTTTGGGCTGATGCCCATTTCACTGGCCGCCGCCGGATTTCTTGTGGCCTGGAGTCTGCAGTACATGTTTGTGGTGGCCGGTTTAGCCATGTTGACGGTTACAGTTTTTGGCATGTTACAAAAACAGGTGCGCATGATCGAATAAAGCTGGTCTGGCTTTGCAATTCGCAGTGGCTGCTCTGCGCGTCTATACTGGTCTTCTGGGAGCGGCCTATGACAGACACCTTGAATACTGCTGTTTCTGATTCGCAGGTTTGCTGGCCTGCATTGCCAATCTCTGAATGGCAAGACACGCGCGACACGCTGCACATGCTGACCCAGATTGTGGGCAAGGTCCGGCTGGCGCTCACGCCCAAAATCAATCACTGGTGGAATGTGGCGCTGCACGTAAGCGCGCGCGGACTGACGACCGGCGCTATCCCTTACGGCGACCGCGTGTTTGAAATCGAGTTTGATTTTCTTGAGCATCAGTTGACCATCAAGACCTGTGATCCGGCGACGAAAACTATTCCGCTGGGCCCACGCTCCGTGGCGGATTTTTATCAGGAATTTATGTCCGCCCTCCGCGTGCTGAATATCGACGTAAAGATATGGAAGATGCCGGTGGAGATTCCTAATCCCATTGCGTTTGACCAGGACAAAACTCACGCGTCGTATGACAAAGAATATGCGCGACGCTTCTGGCGCACGCTGGTCTCTGTCGATGACGTGTTCAATGTTTTTCGTTCGCGCTACATTGGCAAATCCAGCCCAGTACATTTTTTCTGGGGCAGCTTTGATCTCGCGGTTACGCGCTTCTCCGGACGCACCGCGCCCAGCCGCAATGATCCTGACCCGGTGCTGCGCAAGATCATGCAGGAAGCTTATTCGCATGAAGTGATCAGCGCCGGCTGGTGGACAGGCGGTGGCGACATAAAAGATGCCGCGTTCTATTGCTACGCCGCGCCCACGCCGGAGGGCTTTGATAAACAGAAGGTGCGTCCCGCGGCAGCGACGTATAACGCGCAGCTCGGAGAATTTTTGCTGCTGCATGAAGATGCGCGACGCGGCGGCACGCCCACGGCAGCCGTTTTGGATTTTCTGCAAAGTACGTATGAAGCCGGCGCGGACCTGGCAAAGTGGGACCGCGCGGCCCTGGAAAGACCACAAGAAGCGCCGCTGGTGCGGGCTTAAGGAGGCAACGTGGCTGAAAGCTGTTCTCATATGAAGCAGATCAAATTTACCCACACAGACATTCACGTCTGCGGGGAGTGCGTAAAAATGGGCGATACCTGGGTGCATCTGCGGCTGTGCCTGGAGTGCGGACACGTCGGCTGTTGTGATTCGTCAAAGAACAAGCACGCAACCAAGCATTTTCACCGCGCCAAGCACCCGCTGGTCCGCTCCATTGAGCCCGGAGAAGCGTGGATCTGGTGCTATGTGGACGAACTTTCTCCTGGCGAAATTACGGCCTAGTATTTTGCGCATCTATTGATTGGCAGCATTTCTTTGCGCAGACCAAGATTCGCAAAGCTTACGGACCTGATGCCCATGCAAAAGTTATTCCCAGTATTTTCATTGCCGGTCGTTTCATTGCCGGCCTTGCTGTTGCTGTCTCTCGTGCTGCCATCTCTGGTGACGACTGCCGCCGCGCAGTC
>DASZMF010000978.1:0-3395 GCA_035552035.1 Candidatus Angelobacter sp. | reverse complement strand
TGCCGTAGTTGAATTCAGTCATCATTATTTCGACCATGTGTATGTAGTGCCAGCGAAGCTTGCGAAGTTCGATTTCTCGAAAGGCAGAAACGCTGCCACTTCAACGGCAGCAAAGAAAGCAAAGCCATGAAGAGAAAGAGCTGTGTCAGGTATGTTAATGCCATTGAAGGATAAAGTAAGGGCTACCCCACCACCTTATAAGGCCGCATCATTTCGTTATCTTCATGCTCCAGAATGTGGCAGTGCCACACGTAGCGGAATTCTTGTCCGGGAGTAGTTTGCGTTCCCGGCGGCAGATCAAATTTCTGGATCACGCGAGTAATGTATCCCGGATAAGTTTTGATCGTATCTTTCCACGCGGGACGTTCGTTGGTTTCCGGCGCTATGGGCATGCCGGTGAATTGGACCTTGCCGGTCGTCAAATAAGTATTCACGTCGAAAGGCTGGCGGTTGAGCACCTGAAAGCGGACGAGATGAATATGGATCGGATGCACGTCGCCGGTGGCGTTGGCGAATGACCAGATTTCTGTTGAGCCAGCTTTCGGATCTTCTGTGATGGGATCGTCCCAGTGCTTCATGCCCAGCATGCCCATGATGGTGTAGCCGTCAGAAGGGCGATCCATTTCCGTTACGGCCAAGATGCGTTCGCCGGCGGCGTGTGCGGGATCAAGTGCGGAAAAGGGAACTAATGCATCGGGCAACGCGCTGGTGTCTTTGCCGGAAAGTGGCTTGGTGACTTTGAAAAGCATTACTTCTTTCGCGACTAGTTCTCCGCCGCGCGCGTAGGGCGCGGGCGCGTCATTTACCATGGCCAGCGATTTGCCCTGATGCTCAGAGAAATCAATGATCAGATCAAAGCGTTCGCCTGGCGCAACCACTAGAAAGTGTAGGCGTAGCGGTGCAGGCATTAAGCCACCGTCGGAGCCGCTCTGGAAAAACGGCGGAGCGTCGCCCACGCGGCCAGTCACAGTGCCGGTGCTGTCTGCGGGCAGGAGTGAAAGATGATAGAAACGGGCGTTGGATCCGTTGATCAAACGGAAACGATATTTGCGCGGCTCAACTTCCAGGTACGGTGCAACCTTGCCATTCACGCAGATGTTCTCGCCAAAAAATTCCTGCACCCAGGCCGGATGCGTACCGTTCACCGCAGGCGGATAAAGCAATGTGCCGTCAGCGCCAAACGTGCGGTCTTGAATCAGCAGAGGAATTTCGAAAGCGCCGCTGGGCAAATTGAGGCGGTCTTCTTCTTCGTCTCGGATTACATACATGCCTGCAAGACCCGCGTAAACATTGAGCCGCGTAAGGCCCAGCGCGTGGTCGTGGTACCAGAGCATGGTCGCCGGCTGTTCATTGGGATAATGCTGCGGCTGCGGCGTATAAGTTGGCCCGGTCTTGCTATCGGGCGTGATCCAGGAATCAGGATAGCCATCGCTGTCCGGCAAAACCTGCGCGCCATGGAGATGTGTGATGGTCCGCACTTCGGGTTTATCGGCTTCAGAGCCGTGAATCGTTGTGTCGATGGCAAGAAAATGTTTCGGCGGAAGCTGGTTCGTCCACTTCACTGTGAGCGGCTGGCCTTTGCGCACTTCAAACGTTGGTCCGGGCCACATGCCGTTATAACCCCACATGCTGGTTGGAGGCAGATCACGGTGCGCCTTGTGATGAAACTGCCGCATCGCTATTGGAACAGGCTTACCGTGAGGATCCGGGTGAATCACCGGCGGAATTGTCAGCGGATCAACATAGCGGGTAAGCGGCTTGCGATTGGCATCAGCTTTTGCATCCGTGGCTGTTTGCGGCCCGGCAACAGATGCATGCGCAGCGCTTGCCGCCAAACTTGCGGAAGAATGAATTATCTGTTGCGGATAAAGTTTCTGTGTCGCGAAGGCCGCTCCAGAATAAAGTCCCAACCGTAATAATTCACGCCTGCTGAGTCCCAAAATTTCTCTCCTTGCGGTGATTACTTTAAACGACTAAAGCCAGCCAGGCCCAAAGGCCTGACCGGCGGGTAAAACGTGGTGCAGACAGCCAACTGCTAGTTATCGTTGTCCACGCTGAAATCACCGTGGCTGAAATCAAACGCGTCAAACAGATCACCAATCGCCGGGCTGTTCAAGGGAACATACGGATTGTCCTTTGCGGTGACCGGGTTGGGGAAGTTATCGCGACTGCGGGCCGTGATTGGTTTCAAATTCCAGTTGCGTTCAACGAATTTAAGAATGGAAACATGGTCAACGTAACTGTGGTCCAGGTTTCCGCCACGTGAGAATGGGGAAACAATGAGCAGAGGAATGCGTGTGCCGTCGCCAAAGAAGTCCAGCACCTGCGTGTAGCCTGAGTCATAGTAGCCGCCGCCTTCATCGAACGTCACAAAGATGGCCGTGCTCTTCCAGACCTCAGGGTTCGCCTGCACGCTGCTGATGATCTCTTTTACAAAGCCTTCAAACAGATCAGGCTTTGAAGATGCCGGATGGCCATCGACCAATCCATCTGGCTTGGCAATGGAGAATGCCGGCAGAGTGTTGTTGGCGATGTCTGCGCGAAGATCGGCCGCATCCTGAACGTGGGCGGTGCGGGTTGCAGTGCTGGCCATTACGTCGCTCGCGTACTGGAACGGATTGCAGATGGCGCAATAGGCATTCGGAGCGCCTACCACTGAGCGGTCAAAATGTCCGCCGTAGTATTTGAAAGACAGATTGGCGGCAGTCAGCACATCGCCGATGTGGCGTACCTGCGAAGGTGGTACAACCGCGCCCGTAGCCAGCGTGCCATTGGTATTAAAGCCGGGGTTAACGTTGTTGAGGGCGTAGAAGTGTCCCTGTTCGCAGTTTGGCGCTACTGGTTTCGGCAACGACTCCAGGAAGTTGATGATGGGAGCAACGCCGGGCTGGCCCAGGTCAGAGCAGTTGCTGAAGTTTGCGCCTGCGCCGTTATCGTTGTCAAAGAAGTTGTTGGTTCCAGGCTGCGGATTCGGGTTCTCAACCAGCGTAGCCGGAGGAACTGTGGCCGTGCCTTTGCCATCGCTGAACCAGAGCAGATCGCCGAATCCCAGCATGATGTGATTTACCATGGTGCCTCCCATGACTGACTGATGCATGTTGTCGCTCATGGTGTAACGGTCTGCCAGGCTGGTGAAGTAAGGAACATCGCCACGCTGCACGTTGAAAAAGCCCATGGAGTTTGCGCCTTCACCGGTGGTGAGCTGGGTGAAATTCGGCGGCTGCGGCTTGGATCCGTTGCCAGTGCCGATGGTCGTCTCGACCCATGGAAAAAGATCATGCAGGCAACCCGTGGGATTGTTGGCCGTGATGTTGCGTGCGTCGCAATCATACTGCTGCCACATCTGGTAAAAGCGGTGGACCGGATCTCCCGTATAGTCGTCATATTTTACTGAC
>DASZMF010000977.1:0-1657 GCA_035552035.1 Candidatus Angelobacter sp. | reverse complement strand
CCAAATTAAAAGAACAAGCCGAACGCAAAGCACAGCTCGCCGAAGCGCAAAGCGCTGCTGAAGCAGAGAAACGCGCCAAAGCTGAAGCCGAGGCGAACGCCCGTGCTGCCAAGCAACAGGAAACCGCTGCAGCCAAAGCCGCCGAGGAAAAAGCCGCTCAAGAACGTATTTTAGCAGCACAGGAACGCCAACGCGAAATGGACGCGAAGGCAGAACAGGCTCGTCAGGAAAAGCAGGCCAAAGAAGCACGGCTTCAGGAATTGGCTGCGCAAAAGAAGGCGGCACAAGAAGCTGAACTTCGTGCAAAACAGGAAAAGGCTGAACAAGTGCGGGCGGCTAGACTCGAACAAGAACGCCAGAAAGAGGTTGGCCTCGAAGCTCAAAACCAAACGCACGTTGCATCTGCTCCTGCGAAGTCCACCCAATTGCCTGATGCAGATCGTAAAACGTTACAGCAAGACGAAGCAAACCGCCTCGCTCAATTACTTGTTCAAAGCCCCCGCCCTGCTCCGGTTGTTGAAACGAAACCCGCTCCTCTCATTCAACCTGCTGTTGCCGTGCGCACCTCTGACGCACCTGCAGTGAAGTTGATCCCTGTTTCAGAAAATATTTCCACGCCATCTCCTGAAACAGATCCTCTTCTGCGCGCATTGCGCAGCAAAGAAGACCAGGCTAAACCGGCTCCAGCGCCTGCGCCTGCACCGGCTCCCGCTCCTGCAAAACGCACCCAGGCCGCTGCCAAACCAACCCCCGCTCCAATCGTAACGCCTGCTCCGGTGCAGCCCGCTCCCGCGCCGCACGTCATGACCAGGGAAGAGAAATTAGCCGACCTGCTCCGTCGTTATCGCGCCGACCAGCTCACGCCAAAAGAATACCACGACCAGCGCGAGCAGATTCTCTCCGGACAGGAAACTGTCGCGCCGGTTGAGTCAAAGCCAGTCAACAAAATCGATATCAACTCGCAAGAGAACGAACGCGCCGCTCGAATGGCCCAGGAGCAGCGCGCTACAGCTGCGGAACAGGCACGCGCTGAAGCCGCCCGGAAACAAACTGAAGAACTCGCCCGTAAACAGGCCGCCGAAAAGGCGGAGAACGAAAATGCCGCTGCGCTGGCCCGCCAAGCCGAAGAAGCGCACAAAGCTGCTGAGGCTCGCGCCCAGCAGGAACACGCAGTTGTTACGAAAGTTGCCACTGTAGCTACGCCGGCACCCGCGGTAGATTCATCAATTTCGAGCAAAGAACAAAAACTCGCTGAATTACTCCGTCGCTATCGCGGCAACGAAATCACTCCACACGAATATCACGAACAACGGTCGCGCGTCCTAGCGGGTGGAGATATTTCTCCTGCCGCGCCGATCCAGATTGCTGCACCAGCCGCAACACAGCCGGTGGTCGCTGCCCGCGTTGACAAAGATGCGGAAGCGAAAGCTGCACAAAAGGCGTTGGCTGAAGCTCGTCGCGCCAAAGCCGGCGACGAAAAGGCACAACACGAGGCTGCTGCACGCGCCCAGGCTGCGCAACAACAAGCCGCGCGTGAACAAGCAGCGCGCCAGGCCGCTGTGGCAGCTCAAAAGATCCAGAACGATCCCTTGGTGAAAGCCCTGCGCACGAAGGAAAAAGAAGTCGTCTCCGCACCTCGCCCCGTTTCGGCTGCGGC
>DASZMF010000976.1:0-3158 GCA_035552035.1 Candidatus Angelobacter sp. | reverse complement strand
GAAAAAAATCAACCAGGTAACGGAACGCATGGTGGGTAAAAACAAAGCGGACGTTGAGGCGTTTCTGAGCCTGGGTTTCGGCGCCACCGGAGACGATCTGGTGCAGGCTTATGACGTGAAAATGCTGGGCTGGGAGACGGTGGATGGCATTAAGACCGCAAAACTCGATTTGACTCCCAAAAACGAGAAGATGCGGCAGACCTATACCAAAATCCTGCTATGGGTTGACCCGGAGAAAGATGTGCTGCTGAAGCAGCAGTTCTTTGAGAAGTCAGGCGATTACCGGCTGGCGCATTACACCAACGTAAAGCGGAATGCTGACCTGCCGGGCAATGCCTTTAACCTGAAAACCAGCGGAAAGGTCACGACCATTCAGGCGCAATAAGAAAAAAGTTAATAGCGGAGCCGGGTTCCCGGGGAGTAGAATCAGGAAGATGCGGGAGGTGAATTATGCAATCCCGCTGGAAGTCTTGTCGTAACCTGATTGAATGCAGCACGAGCGGTTGGTTTCAGCATCTGAATAGTCTGGATAAAGGTGTCTCGATGGCCAAAGTTCTCACACTTCCGATCAAACCAGAAATGCCCGATCCCGGCCGTCGTAAGGGAATGCCACGTAAAACCGATCCACGCTATGTGGAAGGGCAGCGCGTGCTCGTTGAGGCCATGAAGTACCTGATCCAGCAAGATCCGCAAAAGAACAAAGATGCGGTCATGATTATTTCCGAGCATTTTAGGACGCGGTTCAGGATGTCTGACCGGCCGGTGGATCTACCCAGTTTTTTGCCGGAATCGAAGTAAAACCCAAATCTTCCAAAATCAGAATATGTAGCCCAATAATATCCATTATTTCGGATTTGGCTCATATTTTTCCCGCCTAAGCTACTGATAACAAATGTAGAAACGTAGGAACGCCAGTTGCAATATGGGATAGCAGGCAACATTAGTGTCTCGTTGCGTGACGGGCCTGTGTTGTGTGCTCTCAAACTGAAAAAACAAATGGAGATGCAAAGGATGAATCGTAAACTGCGCGACAAATTGATTCTGGTCGCCTCATGCTTGATGCTGCTTTGTTCCATCCCATCATTTGGTCAGGTGCTAAAGGGTTCTATCTCTGGCACAGCAGTCGATCAAAATGGTGCGGTGGTTGCAGGCGCCCAGGTAAAAGCGACGGGTACAGGCACTGGTTCTGTACTGACTACCACCTCAGATAATTCCGGCCTTTTCCGGTTTAGCTTGATCCCGGCCGGCGAATACAAAGTTCAAATTTCCGCTCCGAACTTCAAAACCACTGACACAGTCGTGGTGGTCACCTCAGGCCGCGATAGCGGTCTGGGAACGATCAAACTGGCAGTTGGCGCAACCAGCCAAACAGTTGAAGTAACGGCTGAGACCCCACTCATTGAGACCTCTCAGGCACAGGTTACCAACACCTTTTCCGGAACTGCACTTTCAACTTTTGCAGGCATCCAGGAAAACCAGGGGTTGGACAATCTGGCAGTGTTTGTCCCGGGCGTAAGCTCCAGCCGTGACAATAACTTCTCCAACTCCAACGGTGGCGGCGGTTTTAGCTCCAACGGCCTGCGCGGCCGCAACAATGACCAGGAAATTGACGGTCAGAACAACAACGACAACAGCGTTGGTGGCCCTGGCCTTTTCGTTTCTGACGTAGAGTTTGTTGGTCAATACGTTCTGATCACGAACCAGTTCGGTCCGGAATATGGCCGTAACTCTGGTTCAGTGGTAAACATCGTGACCAAGTCCGGCAGCAACGCCTGGCATGGCAGCGTGTATGGATCAGAAAACAGCAACATCCTGAACTCGCTGGACAGCTTTGACAAAGATACTGATATCTGCGGTACCCTTGCCGACGGTGTCACGCCTGGCCCTGCTTGCCTGAAAAAGCCGAATCGCATTAACGATGAGTTTGGTGGATTCACGATTGGCGGCCCCGTGATGAAGAATAAAGTTTTCTTCTTCGGCGGCTTCGATCAGGAGATTGTTTCCCAGGCGAACACATTCACGTCTGGCACTGACGTGCCAACTCCTGCTGGATTAGCTGCGATCGCTGCCTGCGGTGGTAACGCAGCTGCGCTTTCAGCCCTTACAACATTCGGCCCATTTGGCATCTCAGCCGGAAATCCGACAGCAGTTAACATCATCCCTGGCACGAATGACCCAAATACCGCATTCATGCCTTCTTGCCCGCAAGCTGAGTTTGCCCAGGTTTCGCGTACGGTTGCGCAGCCTGTCCACAACTTCAACTGGGTTCTAAAGAATGATATTCAGCTGGGTAATGACACCATTACTGCCCGCTATCTTTTCAATCGCGGCAACAGCTTCAACAACAATGATAACGGCGCTGCCGGCTACTTCTTCAACGTACCAGCACTCAGCCAGGCAACTTTGGTCAGCTGGACGCATAACCTCAGCTCCCACATGGTGAATGAAGCTCGCGTTTCATTTGGCCGCTTGAATGTGGATTTTGGTGGCAACAGCTTTGGTACGGAGCCTACGGCAGGAAATCTGAACCAGGCAGTCACCAATGTTAGTTTCGACCCTGGTGTCGGTCTCGGTTTTGGTCCAGCCACCAACCTGCCTCAGGCGCGCATTGTGAACACCTGGCAGGCACAGGACAACTGGAACTACGTCCATGGCAAGCATCAATTCAAGGCCGGTGTGAACTGGACCTACCAGCGCTCACCCAACACCTTCTTGCCTAACATCAACGGCGCATTCGTTTATTCGAGCTGGGACAATTTCTTCTGCGCAAACGATACAACTGGCTTTACCGGTCCAAACTGCGGAGGGCTGAATGCACCTGAGAGGGTAAGCATCGCTCAGGGTCCATCCTCCCTTGATTTCCGTGAGTATGACACCTTCCTTTATGGCGGCGATGACTGGAAGATCAGCCAGAACCTGACAATACAGCTTGGTCTGACCTGGTCTTATTATGGTCAGCCAGCCAACCTGCTGCATGACATCACAACGGCACAGCAAACCGGGCCTAACCCGTTCTGGAACCCGAACCTGCCTCTTTCCGTCACCACCAGCCCCGCCATTGGCGCTCCTAAGAACAGCTTTGGACCGTCCGTGGGCTTTGTGTATTCACCGCATTTCGGTGGATTCCTTACCGGCAATGGCAAGACCACCTTCCGTGG
>DASZMF010000975.1:0-6103 GCA_035552035.1 Candidatus Angelobacter sp. | reverse complement strand
CGCTTGCAATGAAGGATTGCCAAGGCAATGGAGCGTACCCCCACGTACGCAACCAGAAGCTCTCGATTTTGCGGTGCCATTCTCAATCTTTTGCGCTCGTTAGTCAAATTAAAAATTCAGGTGTTTACCGTAGACTTTTCTTATCCAAGGTCCCGAAGTCCTTATAATGTTTCTCAGCATCTAATAAACGTGGATAGCTCTTTACAGACCGAAGCAGTAAAACCAACTTCCAGACTCGCAGAAACTTTTCGCGCACTCCGCCATCGCAATTACCAGCTGTTTTTCTCCGGACAACTGATCTCCCTCATCGGCACATGGATGGATCAGGTCGCTGAATCATGGCTTGTTTACAGGCTTACCGGCTCTGCCCTGCTCTTGGGGACCGTGGCCTTCGCGTCGCAGATTCCCGTCTTCCTGCTTGCGCCCATCGGCGGCGCGCTGGCCGACCGTCTGGATCGCCGAAAAATCCTTATTGTCACGCAATCCAGCATGATGGTGCTGACTTTTATTCTGGCGTGGCTCACGCTCTCGCACCGCATACACGTCTGGCAGATTGCCACCCTGGCTGCGCTCACCGGCGTAGTCAACGCCATTGACTTGCCGGCCCGCCAATCTTTTGTGGTGGACATGGTTTCCCGCGCCGATCTGGTGAACGCCATCGCGCTCAACTCTTCAATGTTCAACGGAGCGCGCGTGATTGGCCCGGCGGTTGCGGGCGTTGTGGTTGCAGGCATTGGTGAAGGCTGGTGCTTTTTCGCCAACGGCGTGAGCTTTATCGCCGTGATTGTGGGCCTGTATCTGATGAAAATGGAACGTCCGCGCATGTCGATTGAGGGCTCGCCGCTGGAAAATATTATTGAAGGCTTTCGTTTTATCGCAGTCACCAAACCCATGCGCGCTCTTATGCTTTTGCTTGGACTGGTAAGCTTCGCTGCCCTGCCTTACGCGGTGCTCATGCCCTTATTTGCCGACAAAATTCTCCACGGCGGCGCACAGGCCCTGGGCCTGCTCATGGGATGTTCCGGCGTGGGCGCTTTATGCGGCGCGTTGCTTTTAGCCACCCGCAGAAGCGTCCACGGATTGAGTACCTGGGTGGTCACCGCATGTGCCGGGTTGGGCGTAACGTTGGCCCTCTTCTCGTTTTCACGCACGCTGTGGCTCTCGGCATTGTTGCTGGCGCCCGTAGGATTTTGCACCATGGTGCAGATGGCCTCTTCTAACACGCTGATTCAGAGCATGGTGCCAGACCGCCTGCGCGGACGCGTAATGGCCTTCTATGCCATGACGTTTATGGGGATGGCGCCCATGGGATCATTGCTGGCCGGCAGTCTCGCGCATAATCTGGGCGCGCCCTGGACAGTCTTTATCGGCGGCATGGCGGCGATTGTTGGCGCAGGAATCTTCTGGACACGCCTGCCTTCACTGCGTCCCGTAGCAAGGGAAATGATTGTGGCGCAACAGATTTCAGGCGGCGCTCCGGCTGAAGAAATGACTGCCAGAGTTTTCACCAAGGCATAATCAACTCAAATCAATCAATGGCCCCGTGGCGCCGAGATGTGTTCATGCACAAGCCGCTGCGCGCCGTCACTTTGCCGCTGAAAAATATGCGTGACCCGGGCATTCTCCAAATGCTCTTCCGTAGAACTTCCTGAAGATGACGGCCGCGTAACGTGCTTCGCGTCCAGCCGGATGGTATAGGCCGCCACGGCATGCGTGTTGCCGATAATTTCAACTTCCATCTCGCCCACCTGCACCGTCGTCTTGGTGGCTGCACTCAGGTATTCACGCTGCCGACGCAAGAGCACCAGCCGCGCGCGTTCCAGTTTGTTGGAATCGGTGGCGAAGATGCTGGCCTGATCGTCGTAAAAATTCTGCTGCTCGATTACCTCTTTGGCGGCAAGCGCTCTCCAGTAGGCCCGTACGGCCGATTCAACGTCAGATTTGGTGAGAAGAGAGTGCAGATTAGGGGGTCCCATGAGTCACAAAAACTTTACCGTAAAGGCAGCATCCTCACAACCTGCGCATTGAGGAAAACGCGCCCGAATTACGCCTGGGCTTTTTTTCGGCTGCGCTTTCTTACGGCTGGGCTTTCTTCAAGAGTGCAATCTGTGCTGAATGATAGGTTGCATGTTGCGTCATGCCGGGAAAAAGGCGGCTGAAATTATAGGTGCGGCCAGGGACTGTGGTCTCCAGGCGATCGTCACCGAAGCTTTTGATCGCATCAATAAGCTTTTGATGGCTGGCAAAAAAAGAACTCACTGCCTGCTCCCATGCTTGCTCGCTCTTATCGGTGACGGGTGGATAGTCCTGTTCTTTGGGCATGGCCGGCCATGCAGGAATCGGCATTCCATTGGCAGCGCCGATGGCAAAGTTTACCCACGCCTCCAAATGATTCACCAGCTCCCATATGGAATGAGCATTCGGAATTGGGCGCGCTGCTGCCTGCGCGGCTTTCACACCATCCAATATTTTGCGAACAGAATCGCCATACCATGCGTCTCCGCTGATCACGGCGGTCATCTGCTCTGCGATGCGCTTGCATTCTGTATTCATAAGAAAACAATAAACCACAAAGGACACGAAGGAACACAAAGATGTATTTTCGCTGTGTACAGACCTTTGTGATCCTTTGTGTCCTTTGTGGTTAGCACTCTTACGCTCTTACATATTTTCCGGCATCAATCAGCCGCGCTGAAATCTGCTGCGTCAGCGCGATCAGGTTGAACGGCTCATGCTTAAACAGACGGCGCAGAATCACCATCTGCGTGCGCAGCATGTCGCCTTCAGAAACTGCGGCTACAACTTTCTTGGCTGCGGCTTCAATCTTGTCCATGGAAAGACTCAGGCTGACCTGCGCCATGGCCACGGCCAACTGTGTCTTGGCCTCGCCCTGGCTCTCAACCAGCTTTTGCGTGCGCAGCGCCACGGAATCCATGGCAAAAACTTCAATCACCATGTCAGCAATCGCGGAAAGAATTTCCTGCTGCTGCTCAATGGCTGCCATGTATTTTTGCACTGCCGCCCCAGCCAGCATGAGCGTAGCTTTTTTGGCATTGCTCACCAGCGTGCGCTCCGCAGCCAATGGGCCTTCCAGCGGCTCAGCCGAACTCGGGCCGGACATGATTTCTTCCGTCAGCTTTTTGATGGCCGGCATAAGAGGCAGCTGGCCTTTCATGGCCCGCTTCAGGAGCCAGCCAGTGATAATCATGCGATTGATTTCGTTGGTGCCTTCAAAAATCCGATTCACGCGTGAGTCGCGATACGCACGCTCTGCCGGATACTCTTCCACAAATCCGTAGCCGCCGTAAATCTGCACGGTTTCGTCGACGACGTAATCCAGCATCTCTGAGCCATACACTTTCAGAATGGAGCACTCGACGGCGTACTCTTCAATATTCTTGGCTGTCTCTTTGTAAACGTCAGGCGAGTTCTTGTCGATCTCAGACATCGCCGAATCAATCATTCCGACCGTGCGGTAGGACATGCATTCGCCGGTGTAAACGCCCACCGCCATGTTGGCAAGCTTTTCCTGGATGATGCCAAAGTCGCCCAAGGTCTTGCCAAAGGCTTTGCGCTGCTTGGCATATCCGATGGCGTTGTTCAGCGAGTTGCGCGCGCCGCCCACAACACCAGCGCCCAGCTTATAACGGCCAATGTTCAAGGTGTTGAACGCGATGACATGGCCTTTGCCAATTTCACCCAGAAGATTTTCTTTAGGCACGCGGCAGTCGTTGAGAATAATTGGAGTAGTGGAAGAGCCGCGGATGCCCATCTTCTTTTCTTCATTGCCAGACTGGAAACCGGGAAACTTGCGCTCCACGATGAACGCGCTGAATTTCTCGCCATCGACTTTGGCGAAAATAATCACCACGTCGGCAAAGCCGCCGTTGGTGATCCACATTTTTTCGCCGTTCAAAATCCACTCTTTGCCATCCGGAGAAAGCACGGCTTTGGTGCGAGCATTCATGGCATCAGAGGCAGAAGTGGATTCAGATAGCGCGTAGGCGGCAATCAATTCGCCGGTCGCGAGCTTGGGCAGATATTTGGCCTTCTGCTCGGCTGTGCCGAAATAAATGATTGGCAGCGAGCCAATGCCGGTGTGTCCGCCAAACGCAACGCTGAAGCTTCCGGAAACCGACATGTGCTCAGCGATGAGCGCCGAGGAAATCTTGTCCATGTCAGAGCCGCCGTATTGCTCCGGCACGTCCACGTTGCCGATGCCGATCTCGCAGGCCTTCTGGATCAGACCGCGCGTCACGGCAAATTCCTTGTGCTCAATCTTCTCCACGTTGGGGATAATCTCATTGCGGGCAAACTCCTGCGTGGTCTGCGCAATCTGCTGGTGCTCGTCGCTCAGGTCTTCCACGGTAAACACCTGTGCAGTGGAGTGCTCTTCAATCAGAAAGCTTCCGCCCGCCAGTTTGGTTTTGTTTGGAACTGTTGCTGTTGCCATAAATCTCCTCTTTTTTAACCACAAAGGACACGAAGGAACACGAAGGTTATTTCCAGCCTGTGCCTTCAACCAACCGCTTAATGCCGTCTTTCAGGTGTAAAACGTTGAAATTGATAATCAGACCCAACTGCTTCTTGCTAAGCTTCATGTAAGAAAGAACTTGAGCGACATGTATTCGCGAAATCTCTTCTACTGATTTCAGCTCAACTACAACAAGATCGTTTACAAGCATATCGATTCGGTAGCCCAGATCGAGCTTAATTCCGTCATAAATAACTGGAAGCCCCAACTGAGTCTCAACTTTCAATCCAGCTTTCTTAAGTTCATGCGCCAAACATGCTTCATAGGCGCTTTCAAGCAAACCTGGCCCGAGGGCTGAATGAACTTTCATAGCAGCAGTAATTACGACATGACTAACTTCATTGGCTGTTGCCGGCTGTCTCACCAGTTTTGTCGCTGCCGCTTCTGACATGCTTGATTTTCCTTTGTGCTCCTTCGTGTCCTTTGTGGTTAATTAAGGTTTTCAAAGATCCCCGCGGCTCCCATGCCACCGCCAATGCACATGGTCACTATTCCATATCGGCCATTGCGGCGCTTTAATTCACGCAGAATCGTTGCCGTCAGCTTGGCGCCGGTGCATCCCAGGGGATGGCCGAGGGCCACTGCGCCGCCGTTAGGGTTGATCTTGCTTGCATCCAGCCCACCTTCTTTGATGACGGAAAGCGCCTGCGCGGCAAAGGCTTCATTCAACTCAATTACATCAATGTCTTCTAATTTCAGGCCAGCCAGCTTCAGGACTTTAGGAATCGCATAGACCGGTCCCAGGCCCATTTCTTCTGGCAGGTATCCTGCGGTGGCGAAAGCGATAAAACGGGCCATTGGTTGGATGCCGAGTTGCCTGGCTTTGTCAGCCGACATTACAACTGTAGCGGCAGCGCCATCAGAGGTCTGCGATGAATTGCCAGCTGTCACCGTGCCTTTGGCATGGAATGCTGGCCGCAACCCAGCCAGCGCTTCCATGGTGGTTTCGGCGCGCGGACCTTCATCGACTTTGAAGGTAATTTCTGTCCGCTTGGGCTTGGATCCGTTCGGCGTGGTGAAGCTCACCGGTACCGGAACGATTTCGTCTTCAAACTTGCCTGCCTGAATTGCGGCGAGGGCTTTCTTGTGGCTGTTCAAAGAATATTCATCAGCCTGCTGGCGCGTGATGCCAAAGCGCTTGGCCAGCCGTTCGGCGGTCAAGCCCATGGAAAGATAGGAATCAGGATAGTTGTCCACGAGCCATGGATTGATGGAGACTTTGTTGCCGCCCATGGGAATCATGCTCATGGATTCCGTGCCGCCGCCGATCGCCACTTCCGCGCGGCCCGATGCAACAGAGTCCACCGCCAGAGAGATGGCCTGCAATCCCGACGAGCAGAAGCGATTGATGGTCATGGCGGAAACTTCCACCGGCAACCCCGCGCGTAAAGACGCAATGCGGGCGACGTTCATTCCCTGCTCGGCTTCCGGCGTGGCGCAGCCGATGATGACATCTTCAATCTCTTTTTTGTCGAGCTGCGGGATGCGGTCCAGCGCGCCTTTGATGGCGACGGCGGCCAGATCGTCTGGACGCGTGGCGCGCAGAGTGCCTTTGCCTGATTTTCCAAC
>DASZMF010000974.1:0-2907 GCA_035552035.1 Candidatus Angelobacter sp. | reverse complement strand
GGCCACGGCAATCACCACAATGCCTCCGAGCAGTCCCAGGGCCAGCACGGCCATGGCGATCATCAATTCGATCAAGCTGAACCCGCGTTCCGTCCCTGCGAGTTTAGGCTTGCGATTTTGTCTGCTCATAAACATATAGTGTCTTAAAGCCACTGACCGTTTCCATTCCCTGAGGGAATATAAATCCACGTTTTCACTCGCCCCGTGGGACTCACGCTCACGGCGCCATAAAGAATGTCTCCGTTGGCGCGTTGAAACTGCAAATGCTGCACCCATGCTGTTGCAGCGCAAGGTGAGGAAGAGGAACTCCGCTGGCACGGCAGGCCACGTGAATTCCAGGCTACCCCAGGAGCAAAAGTATTTTGCTGCGTGTACATCGCAGAACTCTCAGTGTTCGCCACCGGAAAATTCAGCTGGGCCGCAGTAAGCGGAACGGGTACCCCAAGATTGCTGACCTTCACCTGCACCGGGAACGTTGTTACAGGGTCTCCAGGGCTGCAGGTTCCGTCTCCATCCAGATCAATGCAAATCTGCGCCGGGCTAATTCCGGGCGGGGAAACCAATACCTCATAAGAGGTATCGTTTTGTGTTGCCCGCAAACGCGAATCCTGGTAAACGGCAGCAAGAGTCTGGGTCGCGCCTTTAAGACGCGAATTATCAATCGCCCGGGAAAGGCTTGGAATGGAGAGCCCGGCTACGATCAGGATGATCGTTACCACAATCAGCAACTCCGCCAGGCTGAACCCAGCCTGTGAGGCGTAACCCTCCCGCGATTTAACCGCTGACGTCACTCTTTGTTCCTTCTCAGTGATCCAGCTCTGCTTTACAAAAAAAAACAGAGACATCAACCGCGTGGCCTGTACTGTAATTCTTTGGTCGCACAAATCCGGGAGTGGCACCCTCCAAAATTGCGCAAACCATATGACCAATGTGAGTGGACTTTTGTACTGCAATATAGTAACTCACACACTTGCAAAATAGGTGAAAATAGTCCGTAACACGCTGAATATAAAGGTATTATTTTTGTTTGCAGCGAATGAAAAAACTTCACAAATTTACGCTTTCGGACATCGCCCATCTGACGCGAAGGTGATGTGTACCTTTGGACAATGGCCGTAGGTGTATTGTCCGTTAACTTTAATATAATCCGAACAAAAAGCGATATCTTGGAAATACCTAACTTATTAATCAGTACAGTTCGGCTTTTCGTTGGCGCTGGCTCACATTGACCTTGGTAAGAACACGTGAGTTCCGTTTTGGGAATGCTATGTTCTTAGGAGTGGTTTGCATAACATCAGAAACAGGGATAGGGAAGTGAAGGCTCTTGGCAGGGGCAGGCGCTAATATTTTATAAGAAAATTCAAATGAAACACCAGTCTTTCGTTTTTTTCGTTTTGGTAGAAGAACCTCTTAACTCTTCAAAACACACAGTTGTAGCCAACCTTGCTATAATCTGCCCACCTTCACAATTTACATCTTTTGGAGTTTTAACATGACATCTCGCATTCTTATGCTGAGTGCTGTCCTTGCTCTATCCACGATCAGCTGGGCCCAGCAAACGGCGTGCAAAGCAATAGAGATCCCGGTTGGGGTAATAAGTTCCAGTGGTAACGTTTTTCGCGGACTCGCAGCCGAAGATTTCACAGGTCACCTCCAGAAGAAAACAGTCACTGTAAAAGCGGTTACCTATGATGATGGTCCGCGGCGTGTGCTGATTGTGGTGGACGCCAGCAAAAAGCTTTCTGCTGATACCCGCAAGGCTGAAGCTGAAATGATCCAGGTATTGCTAGCGGAAGCGCGGCCGGAAGACACTTTCGGCATTATGGCCGCCCGTGGCCCGGGACAGGATGTGAAGTTTACAGCCGATCATGCCGCTATTACGCAGGCATTGAATCAGGCAGGCGACGGCCGGCGCGGCAAAGACCCCGGCGTGCTGGATACAGTAATGGTGGGCATTGAATGGTTTGGGCCGCCACAACCTGGCGACTCCATTGTTGTTATTGCGGCTGATCTGGAAGGGAACCATAAGTCGAACGCGAAAGTAGTAGCCAAGGCGCTGGCAGACAATCACATTCGCATGTTTGGTTTAGCACTGGGGCCGGTACAGACCAGAAGCAGCGTAGCCGGTGGCACGATGACCTCAACCATATCCCAGGGATTGGCTTATACAACGCCAGGTGTGGGTGACTTTGTCTATGACACCGGTGACGAACATTTCTTTCCTCTTACCGCAAACAGTGGAGGAATGGTCTTTGGAGCAATGAATGGAGACTCCCGCCACAGCTACAAAATCGAGGATCCGCGGGTATTGCAGGCCGTGCGGCAAAAGGCCAGTTCGGTTTCCAAGCTGATCGATTCGTTTTATCGGATGCAGGTGGAACCGCCGGCACTGTCGCATCCTGAAGACTGGACTCTGGAAATGAATGGAGAGATCCAGAAGAATTCACAGCCAATGTTTGTGCTCTATCCGCGTGAACTCGGGCCTTGCTAAAAGAATCTAGCGAGGCATGAGCCCTGGCCGGGAAAAGATGGCCATTGGGTGGGCACGCACCTTAGACGCTAGCGATGCGGAACAAATAGTGATGGCAGGAGCTGTGGCCGTTCCGGCTCTTCTTCTTGCGGCTGTTTTCCCAGCAGGAATTGCAATCCAATGTAGCCGATGAGTTGTGATTGTCCGCTGGCCGGCCCGCTGAAACTGCGCCCTGCCATGAAAAGCAGCAGCACCGGGTTGCGCAGTTTGAGGCGTCCGCCAAAATCAAAGGTATTGTCATGTACCGGCGTCCCAACTTCGGCGTTGCGGTATATCTCTCCCAGTACCTCAAGTCGTGGCGTTGCCTGGTGGCCCAGGGCAAGACCGGCAATCCAGGCATTGGGTATTTTCTGCGAAAACTGGTAACCGGCCTCTCC
>DASZMF010000973.1:0-6574 GCA_035552035.1 Candidatus Angelobacter sp. | reverse complement strand
GATCTGTATGTTCCCGGCGATCAGCAGGGCATGCATCCTCTGACCGGCTGCATCACCTTTGATCTGCTGCGCGACTCCGGCATGAACCTGGTGCATGAGTTCTGGCCAGACCTGCGCCACAAATTCCTGCATCGCTAAAATTTCTTCGCGATAATTCCTCACGCTGGATCAGCGCATTATCTTTCCGAATCATCGCCTTCATTTTTCCAGACTTCTAAACTTTTCCTTCCGGACCAAACAGTGAAAGCAGATGTCCATCCACATCCTTAAAGTGGACAGCCCAATCCGTCGGCGTGGCTTGCCGGAATTCGCCTACAAATATCACGCCCTTGTCCGCGAGAGCTTTGTGCGTGGCGCGCAGATTGTCCACGCCAAAAGAGACTTCCACCGCTCCGTTGACTTGCGGAAACAGCCTTACATGGCCCGGGCTCAGGCCAATCATCACGCTGCCGCATTGCAGCAGCGCCAGTCCGGGTTCGTGGATGATCACGCTCAAGCCCAGCTTATCTTTATAAAATGCCACGGCGGCGTCAAGGTCGCGTACGCCCAGCATAACGGCGGCGATCCGGGAAAGTGGAAGTGGGGCAGACATGAAATGCTCCTTAAGAGTGGCGAAGGGTTGAAAGTTCAAAACCATACCACGGATAAACACGGATCGCACGGATCAAAAACTGGCGTACCCGCGGATCCATGCAGATGTTGTAAGATTAGCGCTTCCCGAGGCGAATCGAACCCATGCTGACTTTTTCTTTTTTGCGCTCAAAAATTGCGCTGTCCACTCTTCTGCTGTTGATCATTGCCGCCACCGGCCTGCAGGCGCAGCGGCTGCCCAAGACGGTCGTCCCCAGTCATTACACACTTGCTCTTGACCCTGATATTCAGGCGCAGAAGTTTACTGGCGAAGAGACCATCACTGTCCAGGTGCAGCAACCTACGAGTGAGATCGTGCTGAATTCTTTGGGACTGGATATTACTCTGGCGGAAGCCACAGCAGTCGGCACGACGCAGGCAGCGCAAGTCACATACGATCAGCCGAGTGAAATGGCCAAGCTCACATTTGCCAAGCCAATACCGGCCGGCGCGGCGACGCTGCATCTGAAATATTCGGCCAAGCTTACTTCAGGATTGCGCGGGCTTTATCTGAGCAAATCCGCGCGGCGGCAATATGCCGTCACACAATTTGAAGGCACGTATGCCCGCATGATGTTTCCCGGCTTTGACGAACCTGGCTTCAAAGCCACCTTTGACCTCACCGTGACCGCGGACAAAGGCGACACAGCAATTTCCAACGGACACATCATCAAAGACGAGCCTCTCGCCGGATCAGCGCGGCACAAGATAACATTTTCCACGTCGCCCAAAATGTCCACGTATCTGGTGGCGCTCGCTGTGGGTGACTGGCAGTGCCTGGAACGCACGGTCGATGCCGTTCCAATCCGCGTCTGCACCATTCCGGAGCGCAAACAAGACGCGCAGTTTGCGCTGGAAGCCGCCGTGCAGTCGATCCATTTTTACAACCAGTGGTATGGCATCAAGTATCCGTTTGGCAAGCTGGACATGGTCGCGATCCCAGACTACGAGTGGGGCGGCATGGAAAACACCGGCTCCATTTTCTATCGTGACACCGCGCTGCTCATGGATGAAAAGACCGCGTCGGTTTTCAGCAAGCGTTCACATGCCACGGTGGTGGCGCATGAGATTGCGCACCAGTGGTTTGGTGATCTGGTAACGGCCGCGTGGTGGGATGACATATGGCTCAATGAAGGTTTTGCCAGCTGGATGCAGAACAAGCCGGTCATTGCGTGGCACCCGGAGTGGCATCTGGAAGAAGAGGCAGCCTCCACGGCGCAGCAGGTAATTGGTCAGGATTCACTGAGCGCCGCGCGCGCGATTCATGGTGATCCAAGCACGTCGGCCGAGATCAAGGAAATGTTTGATGGCATTACCTATGAAAAAGGCGCGGCCGTGCTGGGCATGCTGGAGTCTTACGTGGGGCCGGAAGTTTTTCGCAAAGGCGTGAACGCATATTTGCAGGCGCATGCCAACGGCAACGCCGCCGCCGCGGATTTCTGGCAGGCCATGGCCAAAGTCTCCGGCAAGCCCGTTGACAAAATTATGCCAACCTTTGTGCTGCAGCCCGGCGTGCCGCTGCTGACGGTGAATGGAAAATGTACTGAAGGCAAAACGGAGTTGCAGCTATCGCAACAGAGATTTTTGCTGGGCACAGCTACATCAACCAAGCAAGACCAGACATGGTCGATCCCCGTCTGCACCAAAGCCGCGCAGAACGTGGGCTCAGACTGCTATCTGGACGAAAAGAAAACTGACAGCTTTACCGTCAACTCATGTCCCGCATGGATTTTTGCCAACCGCGATGCCAAGGGCTACTACCGCGTGTTTTATGAAGACGAAAAAAATCTCATGAACGTGGCCGGCGCCGCAGAGAAAGAGTTGACTGTAGCGGAGCGTGTTGCGCTGGTGGAAGATCTGTGGGCCATGGCGCGTGCGGGCAAAGATTCTGTGGGCACTTTCCTGAACGTGGCCAGGGCGTTGCGCGCGGAGCATTCGCGCCCGGTGATTGAGTTGCTCTCCGGCCATCTGGATACGGTTGAACACTCGCTTGTGCCGGAGCAAAAGCAAAAAGAATATCGTGACTTTGTGCGCGAGCAGTTTGCACCGCTGGCCAAAGAAGTTGGATGGACCGCCGCAGCCAATGAGAGTGACGAGAAAAAAGCCCTGCGCGCCAGCCTGCTGGGCATCATGGGCGGTGCGGGCGATCCTGAGGCCATTGCCGCGGCGCAAAAGCTGACGCAGTCTTATATAAAAGATCCCAACTCGGTGGAAGGAACCATCGTTGGGCCAGCCATGGCCGTGGCGGCGGAGAACGGCGACGCCACACTCTATGACCAATTGAGTGACGCCATGGCCCACGCCAAAAGCACTGACGAGTACTACCATTATCTTTTTGCGCTGACTTCTTTTCACCAGGCAGAGCTGGCCAAACGCACGCTTGCTCTTGTGGACCAGGGCAAGATTCGTCAGCAGGATTATGTCCGGCTGTTTCCCGCACTGCTGTCGGCTTCTCCCGGACGCGAAATTGCCTGGGAGTATCTGAAAGCCCATTGGGATTCGCTGGCTGAGAAGGTCACAAGCTTTGGCGGACGCGGCGCAGTTTCTTCCCTGGGCGGATTCTGCTCGGCGGCCATGCATGATGAGATCAAGCAGTTTTTTACTGACCATCGCGCGCCCGGCGCTGAGCGGGCTTTGCAGCAGAGTCTGGAACGCATCACCAATTGCACTGAGTTCAAGCAACTGCAGGGTGACAACATGGAAAAATGGCTCGCGCATCCGGGCGAGTAGATATCTTTTGTAGATGTGTTTGTAAGGTTCTGAGGGTAGAGCGGAAGTTAAAGTTCAAGCACCAGAGTGTCTGGAGATGCTCTGGTGCTACCTGATAGATTTGGCAACCCTGGAGCACGCGCCATGATCGTAGCGGCGAAGCAAGCGGAAAGTTCAACCGGACTCGTTGTCCGCGTGCAAACCGGCGGCAGTGAACTGCTTGACCAGATTGCCGGCGCGTGGCGCGAGCTGTGCGATGAATCGGGCGACGAAGAAGTTTTTTACCGTCCGGAGTGGGCGCAGGCCTACGTGCAGGCCTTCAATCCCACGGCAGAAGTGATTGTTATCTCCGTTTGGGCAGGCGGCAAATTGCGCGGCGTGCTGCCGCTGGTTCGCCATCGTGTACGAGCTTACGGTCTTCCCATCATCAAATTATCCGTGCCCGCGAATGTGCACGCGTTGCGCGCCAGTCTCACAGTTTGCCCGGGAGATGAAAGCAATATCGTGTTGCGTGCGCTATGGCAAGCTGCAAAAAATCTGCCGCAATGGGACGTGATTGACGTGGCCAATGTTGTCGAAGGCAATGGTCTGGATCACCTGCTCACCGTTGCGCGGCAAGATGGATACGCAACGGCGCGCAAGCGGACATCACAAACCTTGTTTCTGACCATCCGCTCGGCCCAGGAGAAAGATGCGCCAGCAAACAAGCTGGGAGCAGGCGAGCCGGCAGAAAAGAAGTCGTCGGGAAAAAAATCAGCGGAGAAAAAAACCGAAGCGCCGGCGCCGTGGCTGGCCGGGACGCGGCCCAAGTTTCGCTCACATTTGCGGCGGTCGAAGCGACAGTTGGAAGAGCAGGGAACGCTGGAGTGTAAGCGCTTGAACTCGGCAGATCCAGAGGCGCTGCAAAAGTTTTACGATCTTGAAGCTTCTGGCTGGAAGGGCACGGAAGGAACGGCCATCCAATGCAATCAGCATGTGAAGATTTTTTATGATCTGGTGGCGCAGGCGGCGGCGCGCGATGGCTATCTCTCCTTGGATTTTCTTGAGCTGAACGGCAAGCCCATTGCAGCGCATTTTGGCTTCAATCTGCGCGGCCGGTATTTTCTGGCCAAGGCCGGTTATGACGAAGCGTTTCGCCGTCAAGGTCCGGGGCAGCTTCTTGTAAATGAGATTTTGAGCCAGACACCGCAACGCCGTCTGCGCGAATTTGATTTTGTCGGGCCAGCTACGTGGGACGAAAGCCGCTGGGCAGCTGAGCGTCGCACCAACTATCGCATTTTTATCTTTCGCAAAAGCCTCTATGGACGGTTGCTGCATGCTGTTCGCATTTCCGCGCGGGACACGCTGCGCAAAATGCTTGGCCGGCAGGAAGATGAGAGTGTGCCGCTGGAGTTGAAGTCAAAGCCGCAGGGCAGCGGCAACGACGAGACGGATTCGTAAGCCACGTTATGGCTTCATCACGCAATAATCCGGCGGTGTTTGTGGAAGGGCTTGACGTTTCTGCGTATGGCATCGCACGCGGCGTGGGGCCGCATGGCGTTCCTGTGTATGCGCTGAATGACCGGCTGCGCGATGCGTTGCGGTACTCGCGCTATTGTCACGACTGCTTTCTTTTTCCAGACGATCCCACACAGCCGCGCGCCTACGCCGGCGATATTGTTCCCAATGAAGACGTGCTCTGCCGCCTGATGCTGGAATGGGGCGCGCGCTTTGAGCAGAAGCCGGTGCTGTTTGCCACCTCCGATTGGTTTGCTCGTTTTCTTTCTCATCAGCAGCAGGCACTGGCACAGAAATTTCTCTTCCACTGGGTTGCGCCGGAGTTGTTTACCACCATCACTGATAAAGGAACCATGGTGCGCTTCTGCGAGAGCGTTGGAGTAAAAGTTCCGCGCACACACATCACGCAGCCAGAAGATGACATGGCGCAGGTGGCGCGGGACTTTGTTTATCCGTGCCTGGTGAAGCCGGTGCATCGCTATACGGCGGGGTTTCCGGTGGAGACAGCCAAGGTGCTCATCGCGCAGACGCCGCAGGAGGCGCAGGCGTTTTTCGCGAAGTATCCGCAGATGAAGGGCGCAACGCTTATGCAGGAGCTGATTGAAGGCGCTGACGACCAGGTGTTTCAATACACCGCGCTGGTCAACAGCCAGGGTGAGATCGCGGCATATTCCACCGTACGCAAGCTGTGCCAGTATCCTCCGGGCTACGGCAGCATGTGTTACGGACAGACGGAACGCAATGACGCGCTGGCCGCGGAAGGCCGCAAGCTGATTCTGGCGCTGGGCTATCGCGGACTGGGATCGCTCGAATTTAAATACCGGCAAAAAGACGGCGGCTATTACTTCATTGAGATGAACACGCGCCTGCCCTGGTACAACGGCATCTTTGCCGATGCCGGCGTGAACCTGCCGCATCTGGCCTATCTTGATCTCACGAATGGTCTCGCCGCACAGACTGCGTCTAGCTCCGCCGCACCACAGCAGCACGACATGACCCGCTGGGTGAGCTACCACAATTACGCGAGCTCGCTGCACGAGACAAAAAGCCGAGGGTCCCTCACTTGGCTAGCTTTTCTTTTTCAGATAGCGCGAGCAAATTCTTATGCGTGGTGGAGCTGGGCCGATCCTAAACCGTTTCTGGTTTCATGCTATCTGGCAGCAAGGCGATTGGCGGGAAGCGTGTTGAGAAAAGTGGGATTGCGATAGTTCGTAGCATCCTCCTGGCCAGTGGCTTCGCAAATACAAACTGCATTCTTCATTCTTCATTGAGTAGCATTATCTGTTTTTAAAATCGACTATCATCCAGACGCCCGCGCGCTTTTCCAAATCAAAACGATAACCGTCATCGCTGAACTTCACGCGCTCCCTGCCTTTGCCGGTAGAGACGACCTGAAGATCTTCAGCCCAGACAGAAGTTGGGACATTTCGCACTAAATGCCGCGCAATCTGGCTGGAAGCGCAATAACTGAGCACGGCGCGATAGTCATGTTGCTGGGCATATTCAATGGCCCTGGCGATGGGCAGCAGATCAGGGCGGTTATATCGGCGGGCATGGAATGTGACCTGGTCGCCAGAGAGATCATAGGTATCGACGGCACAGAGGCTTGCATTATCCCAGGTATCAATGGATGAAAACCAGCAATAAGGCAGGGTGACCAGCACACCCTGGGTTTGTAATTTACCTATTGAAGGAAAGCCGGTAACTTTGTCGTCCAGGTCCAGGACGGCATCCTGCT
>DASZMF010000972.1:0-3990 GCA_035552035.1 Candidatus Angelobacter sp. | reverse complement strand
CATCTCTATTTCTTCTATGAAGTTTATGATCCGGCCAAAGACAAATCTCCTGAACCGACGACGGATGCCAAAGATGCGAAAGAGAAGACCGCGCCGATTAAAAATCCCATTCATCTGCTTACCAGCATTGTATTTTTCAATGGCAAGGTGAAAGCCTTTGAAACGCCGCTGATTGAGGCCCGGCAGCTCAATGCCAGTGACCGCAAGGCAGCGGTCTTCCAGTTTGACGTGCCGCTGGCGCAGCTAAAGCCTGGCTTATATACGTGCCAGATCAATGTGATTGACGATGTGGGTGGAAACTTCCTTTTTCCCCGGTTGCCTATTCTAGTCCGGGAAAAAACCAGCACAACTCCTGCGACAGTTTCCTCTTCAAGTGGTGGCCTGCATTAGGCCAGAGTTCCTGACTGAGCAACGGTAATGTCACCACAGTAACTTGTGCGTACGTTTCACTAAGCCGATATTGTCATCAGCGTCAGGTTTGCAGACATAAGTCTGCGGCCGGACGAGGAGTGCAAAATGGCTGCGGGCGATATCACGTTCATTGAATGTCCCTACGGAGACTCATTCCCGGTACAGAAGACGGCCAGCCGTTCTTCAGGCATGCAGCAGATTGTCTGCCCCAAATGCGGCCACGGCTTTGACGTTGCGCTGGAAGAAACAGTAGAACGCCCTTCGCGTGCGCCTAAGCTGAATCTGTGGAAGCCGGTCACGCGCTTCGCCTAGGTTTTTACTTTCAACTTTTCGCAAAGGCCAGCTAGTTTTCTGGCCGATAAACTGGCTCTTCCCATTCGTTACCGTTTAGCTCATAAAGCAGCATGGTGCCGGGCGGCGCGTTTAAACGGATTAATTCACGGCGTAACAATTCCAGTCCTTGAATAGCTTCATAGAGATCGACATCAATTCCACAAAAATCAATCTTATTGCCGCTTTCATTCGCGAGTTGGGACCCACCGCCGGTGATTGCTCCCAATCCTTCCTTCTCCAGGGCTGCTTGCAATGGATCTTCAAACAGGCTGCTACGATCCAAAGGCTGAATATCCGCAGGGATTTTTATATATACGAATAATGGATTGTCTTTGCTGACTTGATCAACCCGTGTAATGGAGTCTGGATCAAGCCCTAGCCATCCCTTTATCTCTTTTAGAAAACCCATTTATGACAAGCTCAATCTTAGTGCGCCGATTTCTGCAGCAAATCACTTAAATGATCCCCCCAAATTGCCGGCCATGAGTGCGTTCCGTGGCCGCGGGTCTGGTCTGTGATGGGCAGAAGCACATATTGACCATTTTTTACGCGCTGAATATCGCGATCAATAACCTTCAGTTCCGGGGGATTGATCTGGTCGTCAGCGGAATTTACGGCCATGAGCGGCACGGTGATCTTTTCCAGTTGAGGCTCAGGATTGTAATTTCTTGACGCGTCAAAGTAATAGATCATGTCATTGGCGTCAGTATTTTTCTCGTGTGACTCGACAAAGTTCTCGAGATAGGTGTCGGCTTTGTCTTTTGTCGGTTCGTCGCGCTGCATCATTAGCGGCGCGCTGCCCATGATCAGCAAAATATCCAGCGCGGCGGTCAGTCCGTGGGGCTGCTGTTTGTATTCGCCATTGTTCCATTCAGGATCGGTGCGGATGGCGTCCATGATCATGCGGCGCATCATGCGATTTCTGCCGGCAATCTCCACCGGCTGGCTGGCCAGCGGCATGGCTGAGTCCATGAAATCGGGGTGTTGTTCCGCCCAGAGCCAGCTATGCATTCCGCCCATGGATGTTCCCATCACCAGCCGCAGATGGTTCACGCCAAGGCCCTGCGTGAGCAGGCGATATTGCAGCTCAATCATGTCGTCATATTCATAATGCGGGAAGCGCATGTGCAGGCCGTCACTAGGCTTGCTGGATTCGCCATGGCCAATGTTATCTGGCAGGATGATGAAATATTTCGTGGCGTCCAGCAGTTGGCCGGGCCCAAAAAGCACGCCGCCAAAATTGGGCGTAAGAAACTGGCGTCCGCTGCCGCCGGTGCCGTGCAGGATGAGCACCGCGTTGCGCACCTTGCCGCTGGAATCTTTTTGTGGCGTGCCCAGCGTGTAATAGTGCAGCTTGACCTCAGGCATTTTTTCGCCGGACTTGAATTGAAAATCCTTCACCACGAAATTGCCGGGCGTGGGCGCTGGATACTCTGCGGCATGAACGGCCATTGTCGCGAATGCAATGAATAGAATCAAAATGGCACTGCGGAGCTGCATGGGTTTCTCCTGAAATGCGTTCTTCTGCAACGGCTCGACTGAGACAAAAAAGCTTAAATCATGGAAGCGAGATATGAAAGAAGCGTTCATGCAATCGTCAGCCATGGCGGACAGGATTGACTGCCTGGATATGCAGGCATAAGCGATTCAGGAGCGTAGTGATCCATAAAATGCATTTTTGCAAAGCGGGCGTGGCAGCTATAATGGCCATCCATTTCTGAGTCACTGGAGACCTCATGCTTGAGCGCCGGGCTTTTCTTGCTGTTTGTTCCCGTCTAGGACTGGCTACAACATTGCTGCCCGGAGTACTCTGGGCCATGGCGGACGAAAAAGGGAAAGTCACGCGCGAGATGATTGACAGCGCCGCGGCGGTGGCGGACGTCCACATTGCAGATGAATACAAGGAAATGATGCTGGAAGGCCTCAACAGCTATACCGAGGCCTTTGACGCCATTTACGCGCTGCATATCAAGAATGAAGTGGCTCCGGCAATTATTTTTGATCCGGTGCTGCCGGGCATGAAATTTGAAACAGAGCGGCGTCCGATGAAAATTTCTGCTGCGCCAAACGTTGCAATAGCGCCAAAAAATATTGAGGACGTGGCATTTTATTCCGTCCGCGAACTGGCGGAGTTGGTTCGGACGAAGAAAGTTCCTTCCGTTGCGCTGACGGCGATGTATATTGCGCGGCTCAAGCGCTATGACCCCATGCTGCACTTCGTAATTACGCTTACGGAGGAGCGCGCCATGGCGCAGGCCAAAGAAGCTGATCGCGAGATTGCGGCAGGGAAGTACCGTGGGCCTCTGCACGGCTTGCCCTGGGGCGCAAAAGATTTGCTGGCGGTCAAGGGATATCGCACTACATGGGGCGCGGGCGGATTTGAAGACCAGAAATTCGATGAAGACGCCACGGTCGTTAAACGCCTGGATGATGCCAGAGCAGTCCTGGTGGCCAAGCTCACACTGGGCGCACTGGCCCAGGGCGACAAATGGTTTGGCGGCATGACGCGCAATCCCTGGAATACGGGGCAAGGCTCCAGCGGTTCGTCGGCGGGATCTGCGTCTGCTACCGCAGCGGGCTGCGTGGCGTTTGCTATTGGCTCGGAAACGCTGGGTTCCATTTCGTCGCCGTCCACGCGCTGCGGCACAACGGGGCTGCGTCCGACATTTGGGTTTGTGCCGCGCACCGGCGCCATGGCACTTTCGTGGACCATGGACAAACTCGGCCCCATCTGCCGCTCGGTGGAAGATACGGCAATCGTTCTCAGCGCGATTCACGGCCCTGACGGACATGATCGCACTGTGCATGACGTGGCGTTCAACTGGGATGCCAATCTCGACTGGCGCAAGCTGCGGGTCGGCTATTTGAAAGACGATTTTGAACTGTCGCCGCCTCCACCTTCTGAAGCCCCGAAAGATGAAAAAGAGCTGACTGCGGAAGAAAAGAAAAAGCGGGATGAAGAGGCCGCGGGCCGTGCGCAGGCAATTGCGCGTCGCGACTATGACCACAAATTTGAGGAAGCCGCTATCGCCAAGTTGCGCGCCATGGGCGTGAACCTGATCCCGGTGGAGTTCCCGAAATATCCATACCAGGCCATGCGCAGCATTCTGGTGGCTGAGGCAGCGGCGGCTTTTGACGATCTAACGCGCAGCGGCCGGGACAAGCTTCTGACCCAGCAAACACGCGACGACTGGCCAAATACATTTCGCAGCGCCCGCTTCATTCCGGCCGTGGAATATATACAGG
>DASZMF010000971.1:0-8143 GCA_035552035.1 Candidatus Angelobacter sp. | reverse complement strand
ATTTTGCGGTCAGCAGCCATCTGGTTGATTCTATCAAAACACTTAACCACAAAGGGCACGAAGGTACACTAAGGAATAAGCTATCGAGATTTTGTTTTTCTTTGTGTTCCTTTGTGTCCTTTGTGTTTAGGTTTTTCTTCTTTAGGCCCTTCCAGACTCCGCCACAGATACCACGCAGCATAGCTGCAATACGGGTGCCAGCTTTTGGCGATCTGCTCAATCTGCTTTGGCGTTGGCATTTTGCGTTTTTTATAGGCCTTCTGGATGGCCATGCGCACACCCAGATCGCCGACTGGCAGAATGTTAGGGCGTCTCAGGGAAAACATAAGAAACATGTGCGCGGTCCACACGCCTACGCCTTTGATGTCCGTTAGCGACTCGATCACTTCTTCGTCGCTCATGCTGGGCAGCAGGGCGAAATTAACTTTGCCGCTCAGGGCATGCTCGGCCAGGTCACGTATGTAGCCGAGCTTTTGCCGTGACAATCCAGCCCGGCGCATCTCGCCTACGCTCAGGTTCTGTATCGACTCCGGCGTAAGCGCTCCGCCCGCTGCTTCTTCAAGACGGCCGTAAATTGTGGTGGCAGCCTTGGTGCTCAGCTGCTGGAATACGATGGCGCGCGCCAGCATTTCAAAGCTGGGCTCGCGGTAGGTCATCTTGCACGGCCCAACGCGGGCAATAATAGCGGCTAAAATAGCATCGGACTTCGAAAGATGGTCAACGGCCTTTTTCATGGATGACGCTGATTCTAACCTAACCAGTTCGGCGCCTGCCGCGACTAAAGCGGACGGGTTCAACTCTCTCCGAGCCTTTACGCGGCACTGGCGGCAGAGTGTACGCTACTTTGGCGTGGCGCGGTCTATGCGCGAGTTCAGCAGCGCACTCTGGCGAGCCATGCTGGAGTTGCTGCCGTCGCACAGGCGGGCGCGCTTTGGCGATCTGGATTTTGACTGGGAGCGCTCCGTAAATACCACACGCTCCAATGTTGGGTTCATGACGCAGTTAAAAGCTGGGCTGCTGGGCGGCGCTTACTATGCCAGCGATCCATGGATCTTTGAACAGATTATGCAGGCATTAGCAGTCAGCACTCAGCAATCAGCGGTCAGTAAGGAATCATCTTCCGATGGCCGCGAGTCTTTCGACTATGACAGTTTGAAAAATTTCACGTTCATTGATCTGGGAGCAGGCAAAGGCCGCGCTCTGCTCATGGCTTCGGATTATCCGTTTGCGCGGATTATGGGCGTGGAATTTATGCCCGAGTTGTGCCGGGCCGCTGAGGAAAATATTGTCAGCTATTCCGCTAGTTCCAATGATCGCCAGCAATGCCGCGAAATGGCGATGGTCTGCACAGATGCTTGTGATTTCACGTTTCCAACGGAACCTTTGGTGGTGTATCTGTTCAATCCTTTTTCTGAGCCGGTATTTGTGAAAGTGCTGGAAAATTTGCGGCGCTCAGTCGAACAATCGCCACGGGAGATTTATGTTGCGTATCGATATACGGAGCATGAAAAGCTTTTAGCAGAAGCAACATGGCTGGAAAAGATTGCGAGTACAGCACAATGGGCGGTGTATAAAGTAATTCATCATGCAGATGCTCACAGATAACGTCGCGAAAGACTGGTTAAACCAATTGGGAATTTTGATGGATAGCCCACGCAATTTGCGCTTTGCCGCGGGAAAACCGTCCACTATTCATTTGTCTTTAGAACAAGCAAATAGTTCTTCCGCATATTTGGCAGCGAATCTGGTAGGCATTGCAGATACAGAAAAGGAATGGTTGTTGTGGCTCACGGACTTCAGCATATGGAGCACTGAAGTTGAAGAAATTGGATGGATGTTGATTGAAAAGGCGCTCGAATCAAACCTGGAACCGGACTCGTCAGCTTTTTTGTTCGACCAGAAAGAAACCCTGAGATTAAAAGCCGTGTTGACGATTTCCCTGCTTTTCAACTGGGACGCACTCCTGGTGAATGCTGACGGCAAAACCTTTGCGGTCATTGATCACGATCATGGCATTAAACTTCATACGCTTGACGAAAAACTGGCGGACGAAATCCAATCGTCACAGCTTCAGACGTGGATCACGAACTGAATGAGATAAAACGAAATCTTTGCCGCGATAAGGTTCGGTCATCCGCTTCGCGGAATGCGAGATTGCAGAAAAAGCCGGCGATCAGTGGCGATTACGTAATGCTCACCTCTTCATAGATCCCATAAACTTCTTTCAACGCCTGGCAGATTTCGCCGACGGTAACATAGGCGCGAACGCAGTCGATGATAAAAGGCATGGTATTTGCATCGCTGATGCGGCCATCGGGGCGAACCACTGGCTCCTGGCCAGCCGCGCGCTTCAAGGCATCAAGCGTGCGGGTGACTTCATCATTGTTACGACGGGCGCGCAGGGCTTTTAGCTTGGCTGATTGATGCTGGCCTACCGTTTCGTCAATGTAGAGCGTCTCCATCTGCTTCTCTTCAACGGCGAAATCATTTACGCCCACCACAATTTTTTCCTTGGCCTCGACCGCGCGCTGATATTGGTAAGAAGCTTCGGCAATTTCTTTCTGCGGGAAGCCATTTTCAATGGCCTTGACCATGCCGCCCATGGCATCGAGGCGTTCAAAATAATCGAATGCGCCTTTTTCCATGTCGAGTGTCAGCTTTTCCAGGAAGTACGAACCGGCCAGCGGATCAACGGTGTTGGCCACGCCTGATTCATAGGCGATGATCTGCTGCGTGCGTAGCGCGATGCGTGCTGCTTCCTGCGTGGGCAGCGCCAGTGCTTCGTCGTATGAATCAGTGTGCAGAGACTGGGTTCCACCCAGCACTGCGGCCAATCCTTGAATGGCCACGCGCGCGATATTATTCATGGGCTGCTGCGCTGTGAGCGAGACGCCTGCGGTCTGCGTGTGGAAACGCATGAGCCAACTGCGCTGCTGCTTGGCGCCGAAACGATCTTTCATCAAGCGGTACCAGATTTTGCGAGCGGCGCGGAACTTGGCAATCTCTTCAAAGAAATCACTGTGCGAATTGAAAAAGTAGCTTAGGCGCGGGCCAAATTCGTCAATGTCCAGGCCGCGACGGAGCGCCCATTCCACATACTCAACACCGTCATAAATGGTGAATGCCAGTTCCTGCAGCGCGGTGGAACCAGCTTCGCGGATGTGGTATCCGCTGATGGAGATGGAGTTGAACTTAGGGGTGAATTTTGCGCCGAACTCAAAGGTATCGATCACCAGCCGCATGGATGGAGCTGGCGGATAGATGTATTCCTTCTGCGCGATGTATTCCTTGAGAATATCGTTTTGCAGCGTGCCGGAAATTTTGTTCCAGTCCGCGCCTTGCTTTTCTGCCACCACCAGATACATGGCCCACAGTACGGAGGCCGGAGAATTGATCGTCATGGAGACGGTAGTCTTTTCCAGATCAATTCCCTTGAACAGGATTTCCATGTCTTCCAGTGAATCAATGGCAACGCCGCATTTACCAACTTCGCCCTCGCTGGCCGCATGGTCAGAGTCATAACCCATGAGCGTGGGCAGATCGAATGCGACGGAAAGCCCGCCACCGCCGCTGGCCAGCAGATACTGGTAGCGCTCATTCGTGGCTTCCGGAGAGGCAAAGCCGGAGAACTGGCGCATGGTCCAGAGGCGTCCGCGATAGCCGCTGGCGTGAATGCCGCGCGTGTAAGGCGGCTGGCCAGGATAGTTCAGATATTTTTCGTAGTTCCAGTCCTCAGGCAGATCGGCCTGGGTATAAAGACGGCGGATGGGCAGTCCGCTGATGGTGGTGAACTGCGCGTGGCCGTTCTCGTCAAGGTTTACGCCAGTAGCCGCGCCAATGGGTTTCTCCGGAGCTTTCTCCAGGGTCTTGGCCAGCGTGGTTTCAGCCCACTGCTTTTCTGACGCAGCCGGATGACGGCCTGCAAAAACTTCTGCGATCGGGCTTTCCGCAATGCCGCTTTGGTCTTTCTTCTTGTTCAGTTGATCTGCCATAAAAAATTCCTATTCACATCATAAAAGATAAGAGATGCGGAAAATAGGGGGCAGACCGTCGCCTTCAGGAACAAATCCAGGGGCGCTCTTTTAATTGGCCTTTTGGGCATTCGCGGCCGGCGCCTGGTGCAGTATGGTTTGCAACTCATCATCGGCGTCAACTTTGGAGAAGAAATTTCTCACCTCGTCATACCGGTCAGCCGTAAATAAAATCCCTACAATCTTGAGCGAACGTTCCAGATTCACGTATTTTCCTGTAACGCTGGCATCGTTGGAGTATTTCCCAACTTTGGTGGTTTCCATCTGCGGAGCAGCCAGTGTTTCAGGAGAATAGCCTTCCGGCATCTCCAATGAAACGTGGTCAACCTCGCTGAAGGCATAGCGGTAATAGATGGGATATTTACGCGGGCCGCTCTTGAGAACCTGCTTGTTTTTCGGCAGGAACAGCGCAGTAGGGATCAAAAGCCGCTTGCCGGCGGCGGAAGCATACTCCGGCACTTCCACCTTGAAAACGGCAGTCAGCGGCTCATATTCCTTGTCCCATCCAACGGAATCAGTCATCTCAGCTTTTGCATTGGCCGGCAGCCATAGTTTCATTTCCTCTTCCAGCGCTTTCTTGCGTCCGGCCTCATCCGTGGAAAGAGACCACAGACGCCACTCCAAGGCGTCTGTGCCGGAAAATTCAACCCGCACCTCTCCCTGGGCGCCGCCATCAGAACTGAGTTTCAACTCCGCGGAGCGCGCCATGAATGCGCTGTCTTCACTTGCGCCAGGCGTGTTGAAGATGTTGCCCGGGTCGGCCATGTCCATGGCTGCCGTTCCGGTGTGGGTCCAACGCAGCAGGCCATAAGGGCAGAATCGCGTACCGGGATCAAGATAGATGAATTTTCCGTTGAGCCGCACTACCGCAATTTCAGAATTGAACTGGCGGAAAGACATTACTTCCCGGTCAAAAAAACTTGATTCCCGGCTGGCCACTAAAGCGGTTGACGCCGTGAATCCGGCTCCGCGCGCGAGGGCCACGAAAAAACTTACAACTTCATAGCGATCGGCATATCCATGCCGCAAAATATCCACCGAAGTTTTATTTTCCTTCAACTCCTCTTTTTTCTGCTCGTTGTGCGTCCTCTCACGCTCGTAGCTCAGGTTCCTGATTTCCTGGGCACGAGCGTACAGCTTGCGCAGCTTTTTCTCCGGATCGGTCTCACTGCCTATTGCCTCTCGGGCAGCGTCGACAAATTCCTTGTGGTTTCCGATGTGAGCCTCAAGGCCACGCGCGAGGTATTGCCCGTTCTGAAACCAGTAGGATGATGGAGAGCCCATGTAAGGGCTGATATAGAAAAATTTCACCTGCAGTTTGTAGCCATCTTCAGGCGGCATTCGCTCCTCGGCTTCAAAAGGAGGAACGTTCTCTGCATCCATTTTCAGAACCGCGGCTTTCTGGTCATGATCCGGGCTCTGCTTCAGGCCCGGGGTGGGCAGCCATCTTACGGAGAATTTTTTGTCGTACTTAAAGCTGAAATGTTCTTTCACGGCATAGAGATCGTGCTGCACGGTCCAGGCATGGCGCGGCGCTCCTTTATCGCCGTAATGGATTTCATACTTGTACTCAATCACGTCACCGGCGGAAACCTCAGGCAGAGTAACGGCCTGCACCCTCCTCTGCACTCCCTTGGCGCGTAAAACCACTTTTTCAAAAGGCCGCTCCGTGAGTTCAACGATTTTTCCGTCGGGATGGATGGTGCGCGCGAAGAAATCTGTCAGTGTTGCCTTCTCCGGTGTGGGGATTTCCACGTTGGCATATTGCTTGCCGCCGTCACTGAAAATCTTGATGCGCGAATAAAAAAAGTTATAGTGGCCGACGTCGTCTATCTCATTGGCATAGTAAAGCAGCACTGCCTCCGCGCCGGGCAGCGGCTTGAATTCCTTCATCTGCAAATCTTTGGAGTCAACCGGCAGCCACGGATGGACCTCATCCGCGGAAGCGAGGACAGGCAAGAAAAGCAACGCGCCAAAGAGCATCTTTCGGGCATAACTCAAATCAAGCATCTTACGTGCTCCATAGTGACAGGTCAGCTAGTTGGCTTTTTTCAATACCGCCATGTTTCTTTCATCCTGGTTAATCTGGTGGAAGAATTTGCCCAGGTCATTGATTTTATCCGCGGGCACACGCACGGCGTTGATCTTGTATTCGCGGCTGTATTTCAACTGGGTGCCGGTGTTTTCAATCTTGCTGTTGTATTCACCAAAAGCAAAATTTGCCTGGGCGGCGTCAGGAAGCTCGTCAATTTTGTACCCTTCCGGCAAGTTGAATTCAAAAGCATCGGTCTGCAGCGTGGGCGCTTCAAATTCATACGGATAGTGGCGGGGCTTGGTCAGATCGAGCGAACCCAGTTTTTCACCCACCACGCGCGGACGCACCAGCAGAAGACCGCCCGTGCTTTTGGCGTAATGGTCAGCCGTAAATTTGTAGCGGATCACCAGGTCCTTATCGATATCTTCCAGATTGTCCGCTTCCACACTATCGAGCTGAAAATTTCCCATCATTCTGCCCAGAAAGCGTTCCAGTATCTTTCTGCGATCAGCCGTGGTCTGGTGTTCAAAAGTGTACCGGCCAATGGCAGCTTCGCTTCCGGTACGGATTTCCTGCATCTCGCCTTTCATGGATCCGTCCGCCAGGAGCGTAAGTTTTCCGGTGCGCGTCATGCGGTTCAACTCCGGCGTGCTCAGCGGCAGATGAATTAATTCACCGCCCTGGTCAGTCACCAGAAGGCCGTAGTTGTCCTGCTCATAAGAAGGGATTTGACCCAGCGGCACCACGCGTGACGTGGGATCGAATATGAGCAAATGCCCCAGCTTAGGGTGCTCATACATCGCTGGCATAGGGCCCTTGAAGCTGCCATCCGGCAACTGGATGGCGAGAATCACGTGGTTAAAGCCGTTGGTGGGCGGAGTTTTTTCGGTGTATATGCCGCGGTCCGTGTGGACGGGAATGTAATAAGACTTGACGCCGATCTGCGCCAGCATGGAACTGAGCACCGTGGCTTTGTCCTTGCAATCACCATAGCGATTGCTGAAAGTCAGGCTCGCCGGATGGGGCTGATAACCGCCGATGCCAATTTCAATGGCCGCATAGCGGACATCACGCTGGGCGAAATAAGCCAACGCGCGGATACGATCCAGCAGCGGCATGGTGGCCGGCGCAATTTCCTGCACTTTTTGCTGCAAAGCCGGCGACGGATCACGCATGCCGGTGGTCAGCTGCGAATACCATGCAGCGAAATCTCCCCAGGTGGAATAGGTGCGTCCTTTGGTCTTTTCAGAGAAATATGTGACAACCAACTGCCCGGCAAGGGCGCGCCAGTGCGGCATTTCCAATTCATCCTCTATGCGCGGGATATCCGCCAGTTCCCAGGTGTAGGTTCCGTTCTGTACCTGCGGAGCTTGTTCCGGAAAATGCATCCAGGCGGCGCGGAATTCCCAGCTCGCCGGCAGATGCAGGATAAAGCGCGCCCGCTGCACGGGAAACGATCCCTGGAAATACCACTGATCTTCAAAAGTGTAAGGATGCCTCTTCTGCTCCCACTCCACGCCTACCACGGTCCCCACGTCAACGCCGGGAATCCGCATGACTTTGGCCTTGGCGTCAGAATAGATCTCATAACCTTCACCCGCGGCAATTTCGGCAACATCATCCTTCTTGGCTTCATACTCCGTGCCCCGGGCGCTGATGCTCCAGCCCTTGAGATAATTCAGGCGCGTTTCCTCATCAAACGGGACGCCCTGATATGCAGCGGAGCGCCCTTCAGGACGCAGAACTTTTATGACCCGGCGCTCGTGCGTAATGGTCTCACCACTGTCTTTCACTGTGGTTTCGGTCTCATGCAGAAGGACGACGGCGTTCACATCGTCCGCGTAGGGCTTGACCGGTTGCTGGGCCGCATTCCGGACCCAGTCAGGGACGCCTGCATGCGCGCTCGAAGGCAGAAAACCTATCGCCAATAAAAATAGAGCTGTGCTAATTGCCTTTTTGAGCATTGGTACTGCCTCCCCTTAAAACCGCTTGTTGTTCGTCGCCAGCCTGGACTTTGCCGAAGAAGTCTTTGACCTCTGGATACAAGTCCAGCCGGAAGAAAATGCCATTTACCTGC
>DASZMF010000970.1:0-7100 GCA_035552035.1 Candidatus Angelobacter sp. | reverse complement strand
CTTCCAAGCTGGTCAATATTGGTGACGAAATTGAGTGCGTGGTGTTGAACGTGAATTCCAACGAACGCCGCATCTCGCTCGGACTGAAACAGCTTGAGTCGAATCCATGGGAGCAGCTGCATGAGAAGTATCCTATTGGCTCGACGGTGGAAGGGCGCGTCCGCAACCTTACTGATTTTGGCGCATTCATTGAAATTGAAGATGGCATTGACGGCCTGGTGCATGTTAGCAATTTGAGCTGGACCAAGCGCGTGAAACATCCTTCTGAAGTGCTGAAAAAAGGCGAGAAGGTAAAAGCCATTGTGCTGGGTATTGAGCCGGAGCAGCGCCGCTTGTCATTGGGCGTGAAACAGCTTCAGCCAGATGCCTGGGAGACTTTCTTTGAGACGCATCGCATTGGCGACGTGGTCCACGGAAAAGTTCTGCGGCTGGCCCAGTTTGGCGCCTTTGTTGAAATTGCCGAGGGCGTTGAAGGTCTCTGCCATAACTCTGAAGCCACGGATTCCGTGGGTTCTGGCGTTAAGCTGGAGGCTGGCCAGGAGCACGATTTCAAGATCATCAAGATGAACGCCGAGGAAAAGAAAGTTGGCTTGAGTCTGCGGGCCGTTGGCGAAGAAGCCAGCCGTGCTGACGTGGAAGCATATAAGCATCCGACGTCCAGCACCAGCGGTGGCGGTGGAACCAGCACCCTGGGTGACATCATCAACTGGAAGCGTGCCGGCAGCGATCAGGAATAGCTTGAGTAAGTTCTAAACTAAAGACCGTCCTCAGTGGACGGTCTTTAGTTTTTTAGCAGTAATTTTTTGCCGGGGTATTTTAAGAAGTAGCGCTCTTTCGAAGCAGCGATCTTTGAAAACTTATTTGTAAAACCTTATTTGCTGTGAATCTTCAGCGTGACGGTAACTTCTTTGCGGCTATCAAATCCGCTCAGCGTTTTGGTGTCACTGTGAGAGCCTTCGTGTTCGGCGTAAACCTCATAGTCGATATTCGGAGCCAGGCCGGAAAAACGAAAGCCGCCATCCGCTTCACTGATGTAGGTCTTTATGGCCAGGGTCCTCGTATTCTTGAGGTAAATAATTGCCTTCTGCTGAGGGGGGCCCTGGGCGCTCATGACATGGCCTATGAGCGTGCGAGATTCATCGTGTGAGCCGCGTTGTTCGGTTGCTGCGCCCCAGGCAGACGCGACTGGGGAAAAGCCGCCAAAAGCCAGAAAGATTGCCGCTAAGACGATAAGCTTTTTCATTGCACCACCTCCTGCCTGGATTTTATTTCAGCTACTCGGTTAGATGCAGGCCAATGTCCAGACGCTCCTCATTATCCACGTGGACCTTTTTTTCACCCTTAAGTCTTTTGGCTTTAAGTCTTTTGGCTTTAGACTTTTGCGGCTGACCATCTGGGCCAGCGGGAGCATATGTTATTTCGCCCACAACCAGGTAGTCTCTTGTGCCAGCAGGTACGCGCTGGGCAAATTCTCCCCGATGATCTGACATGAGCTCCCAGCTTGGGTGCTTTTTGTTGATCGGATGAATGGTGATCTTTACGCCGTAAAGAGGCCGGTCATCTGGTCCAAAGGCAGTGCCGAAAATGAGGGCGAATGGTTTCGCCGCTTTTTGCTTTTCACTGTTGGCGAGAGCCACTGGCTGCAAAGAAGCGGAGAGTGCAAAGACAGCGATGCACACGGCCGCGCTCAGCTTCCAGCCCGGCTTAGTAATCGCCATCCTCGTCTTCCTCTTCTTCTTCATCTTCGTCGTCTTCATCCAAATCATCCACCGGGTTCAATTCCAAAGGATGTTTAGTGACGACTTCAAAATCGGTGCCACATTCTTTACAGGAAATGATGTCGCCTTCATCAATTTCTTCCTCGTCCAAATCGAGGTCTGTATCGCATTCCGGACAAATCGGCATTTCTTTTTCTCCTATCAGGGTTCACAAAGGTGGCAAGAGCCACGTAATTATATTTAGAATCTCTGGGGATTGTCGTCAAGCTCTGATTGAGGGACCGAATGTTACTCCTGTGCTACCGCTCTAAAATGGCTATGAATCTCCTAATTGCGCTTCTGATGCTCGCCGCGCCTTGCGCCGTTGCCCAGAAGCAATCGCCCAAAACCAGCAAGTCAGCTTCTGCCGCCAAAACCGCGGCCAAAGCCAAGCGGGAGCGCGACCCGGCAATCGCCCAAGCCATCAAAGACGTTTCTCCTCAACGCGTTCAGCAGACCATTGAGAAGCTCGTCACCTTTGGCACCCGCAGCACGCTTTCCGTCAATAATCCTGACGCAGCCACGTCCGCTCAAGGTATTGTAGCCGCCAGAAACTGGATCAAGTCTGAATTTGAGCGTATCTCATCAGAATGCAATGGCTGCCTGGAAGTCAAGACCGATACTTTCATCGAGCAATCCAAAGGGCCCAAAGATCGCATCACCCAGCCCACCGAGATCCAGAATGTTTACGCAATTTTAAAAGGCACCGATCCCGAGCAGGCCAAGCGTATTTTTCTGGTCACTGGACATTACGATTCGCGGAATACTGACGTTATGAACACCACTGGCGCAGCTCCTGGCGCGAATGATGACGGCAGCGGCACTACTGTTTCCATTGAGAGTGCCCGCGTTCTCAGCAAACATAAATTTCCTGCAACGATTATTTTTCTTACCGTAGCCGGTGAAGAGCAGGGCCTGAACGGCAGTACGCACTTTGCCAAAATGGCCAAAGAGCAGGGCTGGCAATTGCAAGGCGTGCTCAACAATGACATTGTGGGCGGCAATACCACGCCGGGCGATACGATGCAAAATAAAAACTGGGTACGCGTTTTTTCTGAAGGCATTCCAGCCGCCGCCACTGAAGCCGACATCCGCCGCATACGCGGATTAGGCGGAGAAAGTGATTCCGCTTCCCGTGAACTGGCTCGGTATATCAATGCCGTTGGCGACGAATACGATTTCGGATCATTCGGCCCGAAGCTGATTTTTCGCCGCGACCGCTATCTGCGCGGCGGCGATCACAGCGCTTTCAACGAACAGGGTTTTGCTGCGGTGCGCTTCACTGAATATCGCGAGGATTTTAACCATCAGCACCAGACGCTGCGCACGGAAAAGGGCATTGAATATGGCGATCTGCCAAAATTCGTGGACTTTGCCTACGTCGCAAATGTAGCCCGGTTAAATGCCGCTACGCTGGCTGCATTGGCTTCAGCTCCGCCGCCTCCGCCGGAAGTTCACATATTGACCAAGGAATTGGAGAACGATTCCAAAATCGAATGGAAGCCCGCGGCCGGAGCCACCGCTTATGAAGTGCTCTGGCGCAAAACCACTGACGCAGATTTTCCTGAAGAAAATGTGCAGCGCACCACCGAAACAAAGGTCGACCTTACCGATTCCAAAGACAACGTGATTTTTGGAGTACGATCAGTAGATGCCAAGGGGCATAAAAGCCTGATCGTAATTCCAGAACCTGAAAGATAAGCAATGGCGAGAAACAGTTCAGCTACCATGGGATTTCCCCGGTTCTCCGGGGCCGTACGAGATTTGGTTCTGCTCAATACAGCAGTTTTTATTGTTTTATTGCTGCTGTTGTCGTTTGCCAAAGATCAGGCGCTCTGGGTTTTGCGCCATGGGCTCCTATCGCCTGACGCAATCAATCATGGGTGGATCTGGCAGTTTCTTACGTATGGATTCCTGCATACTGAGCCGTTGAATTTTCTGTTTTCCATGCTGGGAATTTATTTCATTGGCAGCGCGGTAGAAGCGCAAACTGGACCGAAACGTTTTATCGAGCTTTATTTTGTGTCTCTGGTTGGCTCTGGTTTAGCCGGATACTTTCTCTCATTGACTGGGACTCTGGCGCAGGGGCCGGTTGCGGGATCCGGTCCCGCTGCCAACGCACTATTGATGGTGTTTTATCTCCTCTATCGTGACGCGCGCATCATGCCGATGTTTATCCCGATTCCCATTCCGGTCAAATACATCGTAATTTTTACAGCAGCCGTGGAAGGCGCCTATTTTCTGCTAACGCACTTCTCCATGTTCTATACGGTTCAACTGCTGGGCATGGGATCGGGTTATGCTTGGTATCGCTTCATGTGGCGTCGCGCAAATATTTTTAGCTTCTTCACAAATCAGATAGGCTCATTCGGAAATAGCTACCATCGCTGGAAGCGCAAACGCGCGCAGAAGAAGTTTGAAGTTTACATGGGTAAACACAAACAAGATTCAGCCGATTACTTTGATGAACACGGCAACTTCCGTCCACCGGATGACAAAGACAAAAAGAATGGCGGAAATAGCGGGGGCTGGGTGAATTGAATCTGATAATTGAGTAATTTGGTAAATGAGTAATTGAAAGCCAGAGCTTAATTCGCGTACTTTCGCGTGAATTCGCGGCCAAGTCTTCTGATCAGTTTTTATCTGCGTAATCTGCGGCTAAAGGGTTCTCTCGCTTACGCTCAAGATTTCAGAAGAAAACACTACCGTTTCCTCCGCTCCGTCTCCACCGGTTTCTGCCTTGGCATTTTGCGGCGCTCTCCCTCACCAACCACCGGACGCTCGCCTGTACCCACAACATGCAGCCGCAGGAAATTCGTAGAACCGCTACTGGAACGGGTTCCGGCGACCACGGCAATTACATCGCCTGGCTGTACCGCGTGAATTTGCAGCAAATATTTTTCCGCGTTGAAAACCATATCTTCTGCGTTTTCTGTCATCACACAGGAAAGCGGTGAAACTCCCCACATGAGGTTGAGCCGCGCACACACCAGAGGGCCCGCTGAAAATGCATAGATGGGCGCTTTTGGCCGATATTTGGAAATCAATCGCGCCGTGGTTCCTGTTTCCGTATAGACGGCGATGGCCTTCATCTCCAAGTCCTGCGCGGCATGCGCCACTGATTCACAAATAGTTTCAGAAATAGAAAGGTGCCTGTGCTGGCGACGCCGCTGTATCGGCTCTTCCTTAGCAGCTTCAGCTTCTAACACAATCTTTGCCATAATCGCCACAGCCTCACGCGGATACTTTCCGCTGGCCGTCTCGGCTGACAGCATCACCGCATCCGTGCCATCGAGGATCGCGTTGGCCACGTCACTGGCTTCTGCGCGCGTAGGCCGCGGATTCTCAATCATCGACTCCAGCATCTGCGTGGCCGTAATCACCGGCTTGCGCCAATCTGCCGCGCGCCGAATCACCTGCTTCTGGATGATCGGCACTTTTTCCGGCGGCATTTCCACGCCCAGATCGCCGCGCGCCACCATTACACCTTCGGACACATCCAAAATTTCTTCCAGATTTGCCGGATCAATGGCCTGCGGCTTTTCCAGCTTCGCAATGACCCATGCATCAGAGTTGTGCAATCGCACCAGGCGTTTTACCAGCCGAACATCGTCGGCCGTGCGGATAAAAGAAACAGCAATCATATCCACGCCATGCTTCACGCCGAACTCCAGGTCTTTTTCGTCCTTCTCTGTCAATGAAGGAACGCTCACTACAGTCCCAGGCAGATTAATGCCTTTATGCTCGCCCAGCATACCGCCGTTAATTACTTCGCATTCAACGTCGTCACCGCGAACAGCCACCACGCGCAGTTCAATCAATCCGTCTGAAAGCAAAATGCGTGATCCCGGCTCAACTTCTTTGGCCAGCGTCTTAAAAGTGGTAGAGAGCAGAGCAGCGGTGCCGGGAATATCACGCGGAGTAATCGCGAGACGCGCGCCTGTCTTAATGGCAATCGGCGTCCGGTATTTGAGCCTGCCTGTGCGAATCTTGGGGCCTTGCAGGTCCTGCAGGATGCATATGGTCCGGCCTTCTTTTGCCGCAACTTTTCGCAGGCGCTCAATCATGCGCGCATGGTCCTCATGTGTGCCGTGAGAAAAATTCAGTCGTGCCACATCCATGCCGGCGCGCATCAGGTCGCGCAGTATTGCTTCAGTACCGCTGGCTGGGCCAATGGTGCATACAATCTTGGCTTTACGCGCGTTGCTTGCGGCGCTCATCTCAAGGCTTTTTGTTCCACTTATCACTGGCTCACACCTTCTTTTTCCGTAACATCGTTTTCAGTCTGCTTGGGATACACCTGCGCATTCATCTCCGCCCCAAACAATACGATCACTGAAACAATGTACAACCACACCAGCAGTGCAATGGCCGCACTGAGCGATCCATAAACCACTGTATAGGTAGCATAGACCCTAACGTACCATCCAAACAGGACGGTCGCCGGAAACCACAAAATCGCGGCAAAAACCGCTCCCGGCAACACCCGCCGCCAGGATTGTGTTTTCGGCAGCCCGTGGTGATACATCAGCGCCATGAGAGCAATGGCGGTAAGCACAGCGATGGTCCAGCGCACTCCCTGCCACACCAGCACAATGAATGGCTTGAAGAGATGCATGGTCTCGCTCTGCACCCAGTTCTCCACCTCGTTGCCAAAAACCACCAGGATGGTGGCGAATCCCAGCGGAATCAGCGCCAGCAACACCAGATACAGCGCGACAGCGCGCTCACGCCAGAACCCCCATGTATTGGCCATGCCATAAGCTTTGCGGAAGCCGTCCATCCAGGAGATCATTACGCCCGTGGCCGCCAGCAATGTAACGATAGATGCCGAGTAAATGATGCGTGTGGCATGGTGCTGCTGCGTCTGGAAGAACGAGAGCGCCACAGAACGCGAGCCGGGCGGCAAAACCCAGCCCACAGCCTCAGCTATCTGGACCAGAAAACCTTCAGTGTCATGAGAGGCCTCTAATATGGACGTGACAACAAGAAATGCTGGAAATAGCGTAAGAATGGACGAATACGCCGCACCTTTCGCTGTGGAAAACTGATCGTGTTGGAAGGCCTTCCAAAAGGCCCGACGAAGCCGCGTAAAGTGCATGTGCTGAATAGGTTAAAGGCAGTTGATTCGCTTTAGCAAGACTACTTGCGGCACCAGAGAGTTTTTACAGGATATTTCGCAATCATCGAATCTACAGTCATCAATATCATATTTTCACTCCGGGCCTGGGCAATTAACATTCGATCAAAAGGATCGCGATGATATAGAGCCAGTTCACCGACTGCGAAGCTATGTGTATGGGTAATTGAAATCGGCTGAATCAAAAATCTACCCAACGCTTC
>DASZMF010000969.1:0-2255 GCA_035552035.1 Candidatus Angelobacter sp. | reverse complement strand
TGCCCCGTCGTAACGGTTAGACCTCAGGCAGCACTTCTTGAAATTTATGTCCTGATCCACATGGGCACAAATCGTTCCTGCCAAGCTTCTCGCGCAGCTCTTTGGTTCCGTTGCGCAGCGTTCTAAGGCCGCGTTTTACGTTCGTTTCAGAAGCAAAAGCCATGGCGGCGCTTGCTGCTTCGGACGTACATTGGCTGGTCTTCAAATTGAACTTTAAATGGCTGTTTCACGGTGGTTCTCCTTTGCGGTGAATTGGCGCCCGCCACATCACGTGAAAAGGATTGAAAGAAGTATAACCCGGACACCGTTTTCCAGCCGAAGAAAGCTCATAAAATTGCGATTACTCCGGTTCCTCTGCTCCTCTGCGTTTCAAAGGTTTTGGTTTTTCTGCTTTGGCTGCTTCCGACTTTCGCAGCTCTTCTTTGCGCTGTTTGATTTCTTCCATCCGCTGGCTCAGCAATTTTTCTCTGCCTTCAGAGGTGGGATGGTAATATTCGCGGCCACGCAGATTGTCTGGCATGCATTCCATGTCGGCGACTTTTTCTTCCAGGTCGTGCGCGTACTGGTAGCCTTTGCCGTAGCCAACTTTCTTCATAAAACTTGTGGGCGCATTGCGGATGTGCAGCGGCACGGGCTGAGTAGCCGTTTTTTCCACGTCTTCAAGCACGGCGCTATAAGCGGTGTAAAGCGCGTTGGATTTTGGCGCGAGCGCCAGATAGACCACGGCCTGTGCCAGCGCGAGATTGCCTTCCGGCATGCCGAGAAAATCAATGGCATCTTTGGCGGAGAGGCATAGATTCAGTGCTTCCGGTGCGGCCAGGCCGATATCTTCCACGGCCATGCGGACTACGCGTCGCGCGATATAGAGCGGATCTTCGCCGGACTCAAGCATCCGTCCGAGCCAGTAGAGAGAAGCATTAGCGTCACTGTTGCGTACGGATTTATGCAGCGCGGAAATCAGGTTGTAATGCTCTTCGCCAGACTTGTCATAGAGCAGGACGCGCTTCTGCAGCGTGTCTTTGATGATCTGCTCGGAGATTTCTCCGTTCTCGCCGGCGGTGGCTGCGGCTACTTCCAGCACGTTGTAGGCGGAGCGCGCGTCGCCGCTGGTATAGGCGGCAATCTGCTGCAGGACTTCGTCGGCAGCGCGCAGCTTCATGCGGCCCAGACCGCGTTCTGTATCTTCCATGGCACGGCGCAGCAGGCCGACGATCTGTTCTTCCGAGAGCTGGTTCAGGATGTAGACGCGGCAGCGTGAGAGCAGAGCGCCGTTGATCTCAAACGACGGGTTTTCCGTGGTCGCGCCGATCAGCCGTATATTGCCGCGCTCCACGTGCGGGAGAAATGCATCCTGCTGGGCGCGGTTGAAGCGGTGAATTTCATCGATGAAGAGAATGGTGCGCGTGCCGTAAGCGCGGGCTTTCTCGGCCTCCGCCATGACCTGCTTAATTTCTTTGATCCCGGAGAGTACGGCGGAAAATTCAATAAACTCAGCCTTGGTCACATGGGCGATGATTTGCGCCAGCGTGGTTTTGCCTGTGCCGGGCGGTCCCCAGAAGATGATGGAGCCAGGGTCGTCGCGTTCGATCTGAAGCCGCAAAGGCTTTCCTGGCCCGACGATATGTTCCTGACCGACGAATTCGTCGAGCGTACGCGGGCGCATACGGTCAGCCAAAGGGCGGGCGCCTTTGCCTTGCTGCTCGGGAAGTGCTTGGAAGAGGCCCATGACAAAACCTTACCACTGATGGCACGGATAACACTGATTTACGCGGATCGGAAAAATATAACCACAAAGGACACGAAGGAACACAAAGGAAACCCAGCGAAAATTATTTCATCGAAACAATACATAATGGGGCTGGCTATCGCTTTAGTTAATTTTTTGAGGTTAGCTTGCCTTCGTGTTCCTTTGTGTCCTTTGTGGTTCAAGGTTTGATTCGTTCTATCCGTGTTCATCCGTGGTGAGCTTTTGGTTTCTTTGCCGTGCTGCTTCATACAACAAGATAGATGCCGCGATTCCGGCGTTGAGTGATTCCACGCGTACCGAGTGCGGGATATTGACCAGCTCGTCGGCCAGGGCAAGAATTTCTTGGGGCACGCCTGCGCCTTCATTGCCGACCACGATCATCGCCGCGCCGGTGAAGTTGGCTTCATGCAGCGGCTTGCCTTTGTGCGACGATGTGGCCAGCACGCGCACGCCTTTTTCCTTCAGCAAGGGAATGGTTTCAGCCATCTTCACACGTAGCAGAGGCTCG
>DASZMF010000968.1:0-14939 GCA_035552035.1 Candidatus Angelobacter sp. | reverse complement strand
CATGCATTCAATCACTGCCGGCCCGTGGCCTTCGCGCGCACGACGTATCGCCTCCTGCGCCACGCGGAATACGCCCACAACATCGCAACCATCCACGGTAATTTTTGGATAGTAGCCTGTGCCAACTCCATGGGAATCACTAGGGACGGGAAGAGTGTGTGTCTCCGCGCGCGAATCAAAGCTGCATTCCACCAGGGATACGATCGGCAGTTTTTCCGTGGCGGCAATCGTCATGGCTGCCGGCTCAAAATCTAAAGACCCAGGCTGTTCCGAGCCAAACATCAGCGTGACTGTGCCGGTGCCTTTCAATTCTTTGGCCAGCGCCAGCCCTTGAGCCATGCTGCGTGTAATCGCCGGGCCGGCTTCGCGCAGAGAAGCTTGAGCACTGTGATTGTTGGCGGCATTCATCCGCGAAACAATCACTGGCAACGGCGTTCCTTTAATCAGGCTGGCAAGAAAGCCGCCCTGTTCCAAGGCAATGCAATCCTTGGGTTGAAGATGAGCGCCTGCACCCACCAGAGTTGCTTCCAATCCGGAAAGAGAGTTTTTTGTAGAGCTCTTTGTTGAGTTCTGGGTGCGGTCGGCCAGCATGCGGCATTTCACCATAATGCTGTAAAGCTCCTTGAGCTTGTCCGCGTTCAAGACTGGCAGAACAATATCTTCGGGCTTTGCTTTGGACTTGGGCTTAGCTTTGGACTTCCTGGGTGCAGCCTTGCGCGGCGTGGGCCGCGATTTTGCTTTCAAGGGTTTGTCTTTACCTTTGCGGTCTTTGCCTGTGCGGCCTTTGCGCTTTGCCACTGTGGATTTGTTTTTCTTTTTGCCAGCCATGAGAGAAGACATTCTATCGCATGCCATGTTCCCGGCAAGAGAACAGGCATTTGTTGGCATTGAAAAAGCTTCTGCGCAAATTTGATTCCATTAATTCACACCGGTTTTCAACAATTCAGTGAAAAAGAATGTGGAAAACGATTCAGGCAGGTAACTAACGTCGCTGAACCTGCGTGTTCTGACGCTTTGCACAGATTCAGGTGCGCACGCTTCAGGCAAACAAAAAAACTTCCCAAGACTAGCCAAAAGATTAGCTAAAGACCTAGCCTCAGATGCCAAGAGCGAATGTGCAATCGGTTGCACCGCTGCAACTCGCTGTTCGTGAAAGTGCCAGCAAAGCGCTTCTCCAAATACAATGGCTCTGATGAAGATGCGGATTGACAAGCTTCTGGTAGAGCGCGGTCTGCTCCCCTCACGTGAACGTGCTCAAGCCATGGTGCTTTCCGGTCGCGTGCTGGTGAATGAACAGAAAGTTGAGAAGGCCGGCGCAGCGGTCGATCCTGATGCAGCAATAAGATTGCTGGGCGATGACTTGAAATATGTTGGCCGTGGCGGACTCAAGCTGGAAGCAGCGCTGGCAAACTGGAAGATTGATCTCACAGGCAAGTCCTGCATGGACGTGGGCGCTTCCACCGGCGGATTTACTGACTGCATGCTGCAGCACGGCGCGGCCGAAGTGATCGCCGTGGACACAGGTTACGGTCAGATCCACGCGCGCCTGCGCTCTGATCCGCGGGTGAAGCTTCTGGAAAAGACCAATGCACGCTATCTCACCCATGAAAGTTTGCTCCAGGCCGAGGCGCGCCTGTCCATTGATTTCATCGCCATCGACGTTTCGTTCATCTCTGTTACACTCGTTCTCCCTGCGGTGCTGGCGTCGGCATTTGTGCCAGCAACAGCGCGGCAGCAGGGTGTAATCCTGATCAAGCCGCAGTTTGAGGTTGGACGCGAACTGGTCGGCAAGGGCGGCATTGTCCGGGATGAGCAGGCGCAACAGGGTGCAGTCATTAAAGTGCGGCAAAAAGTGGAAGAGCTGGGCGGCCAGCACATAGAATTGATGGAATCACCGATCCTGGGCATGGAAGGCAACCGCGAGTTTTTGCTGCGCTTTGATTTTGGTGCGTGAGATTTTGGTGCACAAGACTTTGGTGCGTAAGAAGTTTTGCTGAAGAAATTGTTTTTACAAAAAGCGTCCCGACGAAAAAGTATCTGATGAAAAAAGCCTCCATCATCTCCAAGCTGGGCAAGCCGGAACTGGGCAAAATTGCCATCCAGGTTACCGGATGGCTCCGCAGCAACGGCTACGCCATCACCGCTGATAAAGCGACGCTTGAGTTCTGCCCAGACTGCGAGCATGTGGACCGCGAAAATCTGGCCAGTGCCGCGCCTGACTTTGTAATTGTGCTGGGCGGTGACGGAACACTGCTTTCCACCGCGCGTTCCGTAGCGCGTGCAGGTATTCCGATTCTCGGCGTGAATCTGGGCTCGCTCGGTTTTCTGACCGAGGTGAAGCAGGAAGAGATTGAGCAGGCGCTTACGCTGGTGGACGCGGGCAGCTGCGAAATAAGCCAGCGTCCCATGCTGCACTGCCAGTTACAGCGTGAAGGCAAGTGCGTCGCCACCTATGAAGCTCTGAATGAAGTAGTCATGAACCAGAGTGCCGTAGCGCGTATTACCGATTTTGAAGTCCGCGTGAATGGGAATTTCGTGGCCAATTACAAGGCCGATGGCGTCATTATCTCCACGCCCACCGGCTCAACAGCGTATTCGCTGGCCGCCGGAGGCCCTATTCTTTCTCCTGATGTTCCTGCGTTCGTGATCACGCCAGTTGCATCTCATGCTTTAACCAACCGGCCGCTGGTGGTGAATGATACGGCTGTGATTGAAGCCAGAATTCTGGTCACCCGCGAGCAAGCCTATCTCACCATTGATGGGCAGGTGGGCATGCAGTTGACGGAGTGTGATGTGGTGCGCTGCCAGAAGTCAGAATATACGGTGAAGCTGTTCAAACTGGCGGGCCGTTCATTCTTTGATGTGCTGCGCACCAAGTTGAAGTGGGGAGAAAGATAGCACAATGCAGCAAGGCTCCAAATCGTCCGGCCATAAGATGACGTTGCGCCCCGCAGCCACAGCTTTCTTTGCCTTGCTGGCGTGCATGGCATGCGCGTCTTTGGTGCAGGCCCAGAGCCGTCCCGCCGCCGACCTGATTGTGACCAATGCAAAGATCTGGACCGTGGACAAGGCGCGTCCCAACGCAGAAGCGCTGGCCGTTCTGGGTGACCGAATTGTTGCCGTTGGCTCGGCCGCGGAAGTGGATGCATGGCACGGCCCCAAGACCAAAGTTCTTGACGCGCAAGGCAAGCTGCTGCTGCCCGGCTTCAATGATGCGCATGTACATTTTGTTGACGGCGGCGATCATCTCTCCGCCGTGCAACTCAAAGATGCAGTTTCTCTGCAGGAGTTTTCCAGCAAGATTGCCGATCGCGCGAAAGCCACGCCCAAGGGCGAGTGGGTTGTAGGCGGCGACTGGGACGAACAAAAATGGTCGCCCGCCAATCTCCCCACCAAAGAGCTGATTGATCCCACCACACCTGACACGCCAGTCTGGGTCAATCGCTATGACGGACATGAGTCGCTGGCAAATTCAGTAGCGCTGAAGCTGGCAGGAATCACTGCAAAAACCGTTGATCCTGCAGGCGGCGAGATTGTTCGCGATGCGCAAGGCAATCCCACAGGCATTCTGAAAGACGCCGCGCAGGAACTGGTGAATAAAGTAATGCCACCCATGACCGTGGCGCACCGCATGAAGGCGATTCACCAGGCGCTGGACCACGCCGCTTCTCTCGGCGTAACCAGCGTGCAGGACATGAATCCGACCTACGACGACGTGCGGGCATACGCCGAATTGCAAGAGCAGGGCGCGCTTACGATTCGCATCTACGCAGCGCCCATGGAAACCGGCTGGAGAGATCAGGCCAAGCTCGGGATCCGCCGCGGCTTTGGCAGTTCGTTTCTTCGTATGGGCGCCGTCAAAGGTTATGCTGATGGCTCTTTAGGATCGGAAACCGCTTACTTCTTTGACCCATACACAGACGCTCCCGATAAACATGGCCTGCTCAGCGATGAAATGCATCCGGTCTCAACCATGCAGCAACGCCTGCGCAGCGCAGACGCCGCTGGTTTGCAGCTCTGCATACATGCCATCGGTGACCGCGCCATCTCCATGACGCTTGATATGTTTACGCAGATCGAGAAAACCAACGGCAAGAAAGACCGCCGCTGGCGCATTGAGCATTCGCAGCACATGGCGGCTAAAGACTTTGTGCGCTATGCGCGGCTCGGCGTGATTGCCTCCGTGCAGCCCTATCACGCAATTGATGACGGACGCTGGGCAGAGACGCGCATCGGCCCAGACCGCATCAAGCGCACTTACGCCTTCCGGACGTTTCTTGAAAATGGCGTGAGACTCGCCTTCGGAACAGACTGGTCCGTTGCTCCGCTAAGCCCTATGTGGAGCGTCTATGCAGCCGTGACGCGCGCCACGCTGGACGGCAAAAACCCCGGTGGCTGGATACCGGAACAAAAGCTGACCGTTGCCGAAGCAATTGAAGCGTACACAGTCGGCTCAGCTTACGCGGAATTTCAGGAAAAAGAAAAAGGTTCTATTACTCCCGGCAAACTGGCAGACTTTGTCGTGCTCTCTGACGACATTTTCAAGATTCCGCAGGCTTCCATCAAGAACGTGAAAGTAGAAGCCACGTTCCTGGGTGGGAAGTTGGTATATGGCGGGTTGGAATAATTTTTTTGTTTTAATCCCGAGCCTGGCGAAGGATCGCTATTGGCACGATCTTCTCAAGTCGAAAGCTAATTTGTCTGTGCTCAATAAAGCGCAAGAATTATATGCACGGGAGGGTATAGGGATCCCTCACTTCGTTCGGGACAAGAAGCAATAAGAAGCCCCGAGTTTAGTTGACCCATTCGCCTCGACCAGCGGTTCGCTTTAGACCCTTGCCGACCAGCCTTCTTTGCGTCAGTTCCTTGCGAAACTCACAAAGTGCGATCTTTAATCAGCTTGCGCTGAAGCTTGGGCTCCGGGCTCACCGCCAACCGGGTAAATCGGTCAACACCTCGGGGCTTCTATCTTTGCCTTTAGGCATTCAATGTTCTCCTCGCCCAGCAGTTCGCTAATAGACCCTTGCCGGCCCTCCGGTCGCTTTACAGCTTGCGCTGTTGCGAGGTGACCTTGGCTTGGATCCCGGACTCGCCGCCAACCGGGAAAACCTTGAAATGTCAAAGAACAATTGTGAATTTACGCTTCGTGCGTTTTAAGTCAATGGGATTTTCGCGGTTTTTATCTCACGTAAAATCAATCGTTTGGCCGGACGTCCACAGGCCGCATACAAGAATTAGTGCAGCCAGTTGTGAAACACAATAGCCATGCGGAGAGGGTGCATTTTTCAGCGATTTTTAGAATGTGCAAATGTTGGCCGAAATCGCATCTGGAGCGGGTGCGCCGCACGTTCTTCGCAAGCGCTGCAACCTCCGTAACTTTACTTGGGCGAGCGTCCTGGGCAAAAATTCTGGTTATGAATAAGGTCATTCGTCTCGGACTCGCGGTAGTTGGCTCTGCTCTCTGCATGGCGGGTCTCTATATCTGGGGATCTGAAGTAATGAGCAGAAAGCGCGCGGCCAACAGCGAGGAATCAGCGGCAATGGCCAGACCGTCGGCTGGTGCAACTTCTGCTTCCGGAGCGCCAGTCGCCGCCAACGCTGTGCCTGGATCCAGTCCCGCCGAGACTTCCGCGGCTAGTGCTGGTTCCGCTGAACTGGCCACGGCGAAGCTCGAGATGAAAAAGCTTGCCGAGTCCGACGAGATGGGCCTGCTTAGCCTGGCTCCCCAGCAACAAGCCGAGCAAATGATGATGGCGGCTGTGAATCACTATGAAGGCGCCACAACGCTGGTAAGAGACCACGTGCAAAGCTGGCGAGGGCAGATCAAGAAGACACCCTCCTGGGACAACGTTGAGCTGGAGGCGCGTTATTCGAGCGACTTGCGGGTGCGCGATGCGGCCATTGAAATCGACCTGACGATGAACGAACTCGACAAGAATTCAGACACCGTGGACCGACTCCTGAGCGACGCTCAAAATAACGCGGCCAATCGCGGCTTTGATTTCACCATGCTGGGGATGCTGGCGAACCGCGATGTGGAGAGATTCCGCGTGCATGGGGCACTCAAAGACTGGACACATGATTCTGACGTGACCACACGTTATTGGGCCGTTGAAGGGCTGGCGTATATCGGGACCGACGACATTATCCCGGATCTTCTTGAAGTCTTTCGCACCGATCCTGCCATTAACGTGCGCGAACGCTGCGGCGCCAGCCTGGCCAAATCAGGCATGCTGACCCGCGAACAGCGGATGAAGGCCGTGCCGGGATTAATCGAAATCGCAGCCGATAGCTCGCAAGACCCCACCACACGAGGCTGGGCTTTTCAAGCCTTGCGCGAGATTACCGCGCACCAGATGGGCAATGACGCCAATGCGTGGCGGAGCTGGTTTTCAGCGCATGGAAGTGAGCGAGCAGAAGAATTTCGCCGCGGCGACCAGAATGTGGTTCTGGGCAATAGCTAAAGACAACGCAGCCAATCAATTTCTGAACTTGAGATTGAACGCGCGGAATACATTCGTATTCCGCGCATTTTCTTGAGAACGCTAAATGCCGGCCTTCGGCACAGATCATTTTTGCGCCGCGATACGGTTGGAGTATAGTTGGATTCATCGGGCTGGAAAGCTCCGGATGGTGCCCATGCTGAATAACAAGAGGTAAGGTCTGGTATGTTTGCTCCCCTCATCAAAAGAGCGAATCCGAGCCCGTCTTCGGCTAAATCAAAAAGAACGGATGCGGATGCGGGGTTTCATGCAGACGTAAGCAACAGAGACGTGTCACAGCGGCAGGCCCAGAAAGCTTCTGGCATGAATAGCCAAAGCCAGGAACGAGAGGCCGAATCCGCCGCACGAGCTGTACTCAACCGCTCTTCTAGCCGGCCCAATGTCACGGCGTCATCGCCTGCGGCGGCAAATTCCATGGGCCCAGCAGAAATGCAGCCCGCTGTTGAATCGCTCAACTCACAAAGCAATCCCATCGATTCCAGAACAGCCGGTTTTATGGAAGCCCGCTTCGGGCATAGCTTCAGCAGAGTGCGTATTCACGACAACAGCGTAGCTCACAACGCCGCCAGCGCGTTGAACGCCCGAGCCTTTGCACTGGGAGAGCACATTGTGTTTGGCGCGGGACAGTATGCACCGCGCACCCGGGCCGGCATGAGTCTGCTGGCCCATGAATTAACCCATGTCGTGCAGGAATCAGGGAATCCGTCGGCCGCCTTGCACTGTGCCCCAACACTCTCTGGGCGCAAACCCGGAGAACTCATCGAAGACAAGATCGCTCCAGATATTGATAAAGCGCTGGCGGAGAGCTCCCTGGCCAAATACATCAAGAAGACGGCGAGCGGCCACCTGCATGTGGAATTCAAAAAGACTTTCGAAAAAAATCTTGCGGCGAATGAAAAGGCATTCGGAAGCAAATCGTCTTCAAACGATGGTCCAGATCAAGTGGCAGGTTTTACCGACCTGAAATCTGGGGAGATTCATCTTAAAGAACGACTGGCAAACATAGAAGGCGCTCTTCATGAGACGATTCACCTGAATTCAAAGTTGGGCACAAGGGCCGGCGTCAGCGCATTTCAAGATGATTTCGGTAATCCTCTTGAGGAAGGTGTAACGCAATATTTCACAAACAAAGTGCTCGCTGAACAGAAGCTTGCTGCCGGCGCGGCCTATCCTGAGCAATTGAAGCTGGCCAATCAGCTCATCTCTGCGGTGGGCGAAGATTTAATTATTGCCGCTTACTTTAAAGGCGAGAAAGACGCTGTAAATAAAGTTATTGCCGCTTCCAATAAACATGGCGACTACGCAGCGTGGCTTAAGAGTACGCGCAGCCAAGATCCAAAGGACTGGCCAGAAATTTCCAAACAGCTGAAGCTTTTCTTTCAGTGATTACTCAGAAGCTTTTGCGAGCAGAGTGCAGGCTAATAACTGCTAAGTGTGAATAGTTTTAAGCCGCTCCGGCTTTGCCGGTCCAGTCTCCCAGCAACTCAACCTCGCCTCCGGGATTGCGGGCTTCATGCGCGGGATGAAAGCTGATCTGGTCGTCGCGGCGGAAGTACGGACAAATGAGGCTCCAGGTTTCAAAGCCGCTGCCGGAGATGGTGATCACAATGGCTTCAGTTGGCGATTTGGCCAGCTCGCCCCAGCCTTCTCCGTTGAGTTGAACAGGCGCGCCGGGATTATCGTCAGGATAAACGTCATTCACGGTGATAATGGCTCCCGCATTTTTTTCATGGGCCACTTCCATCATCTCCGCGTAAATTTCATCGCGCTCTTCTTCGGTTTCAAATTCAATATCAAAAATCAGGTTCTCTTCCGGCGTGATGACAATCGCCGTCGGGTTGAGGTAGCCGTCACTCTTGAGCGAATGCTGGGCTTCATGCAGAAATTCATAGGCAAGTGCCTTGAGATCGGTCATAAGCAGGCGGTCTCCTCTTGTAACAGATCTTTTATGGTCTCACGGCGGCGAATCAGGCGGACGCGGCTTCCATCCACCAGAACCTCGGCAGCCCGTGGCCGGGAATTATAGTTCGAAGCCAGCGACATGCCATAGGCTCCGGCATCCAGAACGCACAGATTTTCGCCGGGCGTAAGCTCTGGGAGCATGGCATCGCGCGCCAGAAAATCGCCGCTTTCACAGACCGGACCAACGACGTCCGCTTGAACGCGCTCGCTGCGGGCTTTGGTGAACGAGACTGGTGTGATTTCGTGCCGTGCCTGATAGAGCGAGGGACGAATCAGATCGTTCATGGCGGCATCAACCACGGTGAAACGCTTGTTGCCATTGCGCTTCTGGTAGAGCACGCGCGTAACCAGCGCTCCGGCTGGCGCGATGATGGAGCGGCCGGGTTCCAGCAGCAGATGCGGAAATGGTTTTTTCAATCGCAAGAACGGTTCCGTAATAGCTTCAGCATAACGGTGAGCAAGCTCAGTGAAATCAATGGGTGCGGCACTGTTGTATGAGATGCCAAGTCCGCCACCGGCGTCAATGAATTGGATTTTGTGTTTGTCTGCAATAAGTTGCAGAACCAGGTCCACGGTGCGTTCCAGCGCCAGGTGAAACGGGGCAACATCACCAATTTGCGATCCGATATGCAGGCTTACGCCAGCTACGCGCAGATATTTGTGCTGCGCGGCGCGGCGGCAAAGCTCACGCGCGCTGCTGATGGGCACGCCGAATTTGTGCTCGCGCAGGCCGGTAGAAATATACGGATGCGTTTCTGCAGGTACATCTGGATTCACGCGGAGCGCGATGTTGGCTGTCTTGCGAAGCTTTGTGGCGCAGGCGGCAAGCAATTCAAGCTCGCCTTCACTCTCCACGTTGAAAAGCAGGATGTCGTTTTTAAGAGCCAGTTCCAACTCAGCCGCAGTTTTGCCAACGCCGGAGAATACAATTTTCTTGAGCGCTTTTTTCTGCGCCTTGCGCACGCGCTCCAACTCGCCACCAGAGACAATATCAAAGCCCGCACCCATCCCAGCCAGCAGACGGAGAATGCTCAAATTGGAATTTGCTTTCACGGAATAGCAGAGCGTATGCCGCACATGATGAAACGCGCGCTCCAATGTGCGATAGCGCTCGCGAATGGCGGTAGCGGAATAAACGTACAAGGGGGTGCCAAACTTTTTGGCAAGTTTGTTGATGGAGACATCGTCGCAATGGAGCTCATCTTTTTTGTACGTAAAGCCTGGAGGCCGCGTGAACATGAGTTAGGGATTGTAACAAAGAACGGCTGTTGGCTTTTGGTTCTTAGCTTTTAGTTCTTAGCCATTAGCCATCAGCCATTAGCCATTGGTTCTTATGTCGAGCGCATTCTATTTGAGCTGCGCAAATTTAGTTCGAAATAAAAAGTTGTTAAGTCTGGAAAAAGATGACAGGCCAGTAAAAGCCGAGCCAGTAAGACAAAGCTAAAGGCCAATGGCTAAGAGCCAAAAGCCGTTCCTAACAAAAAAACCGCCCGACGAATTTTAAGCGTCGGGCGGCCCACTCGCAATCAGGCGGACAGTTATTTGCTGCCCGGTCCCTGACTGGTTGTCGTGGAAGTGGGTTCCGCTTTTTTGGTGTCAGCCACGGCAGAAACATTGTTCTGTGCGGCAGCAGCGGTTTGCGCTTCAAGAAACTCGATCAATATTTTTATGTCCTGCGGAGGCATGTGCAGGTTCGGCATTTTTATTTTGTTGTATTTATTGAATAACGCAACAGCCACCGGATCGTTGCTGGCCAGCATTTTGTCAGGCGCCGAAAGGAATTTTGTGAGCCACTCGTGATCACGAACGGTTGTTACGCCAGCCAGATCGGGTCCAACAAAATCACCGTTGCCAATGGTGTGGCATGAAGCACAGCGTGTGCGAAACATGCTTGGTCCCGCGCCGGCAGTTTCCGGGCTGATCTTGGGAACATTCATGTAGCTGTTTGAGGCGCTCTTGTAACCGGGCGTCAGCCAGTTATCCACCATGGTGGCGATGAAATGCGGGTCATCAAAAGAGCTGTCCTGCATCCATTGTCCCTGTGGCTCGTTGCCCAGCGTCAGGCTGGTGGTGTGTCCAGTGACAGGATCTTCATCCAGGCGTCCGGCCATACCGATTTTTTTGCGAATCGTATCGATATCTTCACGCTTGCCGGTCAGGAAAAGCCAGCCGGGGCCAGCATGAAATTTTTGCGCATAAGCCTTGAGCACTTCCGGCGTATCACGCTTGGGATCAACGCTGATGGAATAAAAGAAAATGTCTTTGCCCATGCGGTCGCCCAGCAGCTTGGTAACCTGGGCCAGCTTGGCTGTTTCCAGTGGGCAGGTCTCTCCGCATTCGGTGTAAATAAAATTGATGACAACGATTTTGCCCTTCAGCATATCGTCGTAAAAGTGGACGGTTTTGCCGTCTTGTGTGATGAGAGGAACGTTGGGGAAGTAATTTGAGCCCCAATGTGAGTTGTCAGCAATTGCTGGTTTTGCACCCACTGTTAAAAATCCTACAGCAGAAAGAATAAACGCGGCTATTGCCGCCAGGACCGCCCAACCATTCCGTCGCATGGTATTGTTTTTCCCTTTTGTGGTTCCCGACATTTAATTGCGATAAAGCAGGCGGGACGCCCCCGAAGACGTCCCGCCGCTGTTGGAGTTGTTATCTGCCGCCCTTGCCCGAGCCGCCCTTGCCCGAGCCGCCGCCGCTTGAGCCTTTACCTGAGCCCGAACCGCCGCCAGAGCTAGAACCACCGCCAGAGCTAGAACCACCGCCGCTGGAGCTTTTGCCGGAACCCGAGTTGCCACCGGAGCTGACTTCGATAACGCTTGAGCTGCTTGAACTGCTGCCGCCCTTACCGCTACCAGAACCAGACCCGCCAGAACCAGACCCGCCGGAACCAGACCCGCCAGAACCAGAACCACCTGAACCAGATCCACCGCCGGAACCGCTACCGGAGCCGCCGCCCGAATTTGAAGTTGCCGGGGCGTAAGCTGTTGGCAGAGTGGTTGAGGCAATGTAACCCACTCCCTGCGGTGTTGGTACTGGAGTCGGCATTGGAACAAGGCCGCGATCCAATTCCCAACGAACCAGCATGGCGTGATCTTCATGCACGGTGTTGTGGCAGTGCTCCATGAACATTCCGAAAAATTCGCGGAATTGCATGGTGAGGGTCACACTGCCACCCGGACGCAGACGATATACGTCTTTGCGGCCTTTTTCCCACGCCGGTACATTGGCTGCGCTACCGTTGCGGGCAAGTATCTGGCCTTCTTCAAAGTGGATGTGGACCGGGTGATCCCATCCGCCGCCACCGTTCTGCAGGGTCCAGATTTCGCGCGTGCCCGGTTTCGGAGCAGCGGCAACCCGGCCGTAGTCGGCGGTGAGCATGGTTCCCAAATCGGTCTTCACGCCCCATGGATCCTGATCGCCGGAATCGGTAGGATTGGTTGCGCCGCGTCCGAATTCAAACACGCGCTCACGCACCACTGGAATGTTGGAAAGATCAGGGTTCGGAATCATCTGTGCAGGAACCTGGCTCAGGTCAGGCTTGGCCGGGTTCTTGGTGATGCGGAACTCCAGGAACTTGCCTACGCAGGGATCGGAAGATTTTCCGTTCAGCGCGTCAGCAAGGGTACGATCAGCCGAAGGTTTTTTGCCGTCAGTGTGTTCGCACAGGTTTGTCAGCCAGACTTTGTCGCCGATGCCGTAGCGCGAAAAGTCGATGACAATATCGTAGCGTTCTGCAATGCCTTGCTCGTCCAGCTGAGTCAGCACCACGGGGACGGGCAACAAGTTGCCGTCGTTGGCGATCTGAATCATCGGCGAACCATCACTCAGGGCCAGTTTAAAGAAACGAGAAACGCTGGCATTGAGAATGCGGAAGCGATATTTGCGGCGCTCCACTTCAAAGAACGGCTTATAGCAGAGGTTCACGGTCATCACGTCGCCGATAAATCCATCGAGCTGGAAGATATCGAAGTAGAGCTGTCCTTCTGAATCCCATGCTTTGTCAGCCAGCATCAGGTTTACGTCATAATCCAGGTTGCCCCAGGAATTTGCCGTGCCGCTGGGCAGACGGAAGTTTACGCCGTCATTGATTTCTTCGTTACCGCGATCCATGGCGCTGTAAATGTTGAACATGGCAGCGTTGCCCTTGTACACGTTCTGCGCGGTGAAGCTGAACATATGATCGTGGAACCAGTGGGTTGACATGGTTTCATGCCAGTCACCGGGGACTTTATTAATTCCACCCGCATCGGTTGGGCTGCCGGCGCGAGGATCGGTTGCGTCCACGTTGATGCTGTCATGCCCGGCCAGGATGATTGGCCAGTGGTAGTCATAGAACTGTCCCGGGAAGAAGAATGCGCCGGTAAAGCCGTCATTTTCTGCGCCGTGGTGTCCGTTGTGTTCGTGCGTGGTAATCGTATGGCGTCCAAAACCACCGTTCTGGGTCACATCCGCCGGTAGCCTGTTGTGATGGCGGAAGATGATTGGTTCGCCGTAGCGGCCAATGACCAGCTTGGGTGGAATGGTGCCGTCAAAAGTCCACATGGCAAGAGGACCCTGATCAGGCAGATTAGGGTGGAACTTGGGCGGAACGTTCTGGCCATTTTTAGTATTGACCTTGGCGCCTTCTTGCGTGGTCTCGATGAAAACCTGCGGAGCAAATTCATCAAAGCGCTGGTGGGCCCAATCTTGTCCCGGAGGACGGCCTTCCATGGGACCAAAGCCGCCGCCCAACGCTGGATCCATGGCGATGGCAGTCTGATTGGAGAGGGCTATGGGCGCTACTGAAGCGGCTGACATTGGATTGCGGTCAAGAACTTCAAAACGCAGCATAGGCTGCGTGAATGCCAGGCCGTTCAAGCCTGGGCTGGGCGGTGCGCCCGTGGGACCATTTAATGCGCTTGCGGCAAATGCTGAATTTACGAACGGGTTAAGACCGTGGATGGGGGCAAGTACGCCACCGGTTGTGATTAATCCCCACTTGATTAGATCGCGACGTGAAACCTGGCCTTGTGAGTAAGCCTTTACGATTTCTCCGCGATTCTTTCTTGCATTCTCTGCTTCGCGTATGCGGGCTTTCGAAGAATTTTCAGACAGAAAAAACCCATCTGGCTGTTTACGGCTCATTGGCTGCGCTCCTTAGTATTTTGACTGCACCCGGCCCGGTATTTTCCGTGGCTCGGATAGGGAGCTGACAACCAGCGGCGCGATTCCATTTACCAGTCAATGGAACCTCTGCACACATCACCGATAAAACCGTGCAAGCGAGGGCATATGGCGTAAACCACCACAGTCGCGTGCACTGCCCGGAAGGCGGTGTCAGCTCTCAGTTAGGAGAATGCCTTTGCGCCATTAGAAAGCAGCGAGAAAGAGATTAAAAATTCAAAAAGTTATACAGGCATTGGAGTTACGCGCAAATATCAGAGAGATTTTGGCGAATCCAGTACGAAAATCTTAAGGGTTTTGGAGGTATTTTTTAATCTGACTTTGGCCAAGCGCCGCTATTTAACCTTAAGAACGACCACGGTCTGGTCGTCAAAAACTTCTGTGCCATCGGCAAAATGGTCGGCCGCGCCGAAAAGTGCATCTACGACTTCTTGCGCAGTGCCGCCCGCACTTTTTGCGATTACATGCTCAATGCGGCTGCGGCCAAATTGCTCATCTTTTGAGTTGCTGGCGTCAACAATGCCGTCACTGAAAAAGACAAACACATCGCCTGGCTTGGCGTGGATTGTGACTTCGTCGTAGGAAACATCTTCAAACATGCCCAGCGGAAGCCCGGCAGCTTCAAGCATGTGGGCGTGTCCGCCACTGCAATAAATGGGGCGGGGAAGCCCGGAGTTAGCGACACGCATGGTTTTCTTTTCGTCGTCCCAGAGAGCGCAGGTCAGCACAAGATATTGCGCGTCTAAACGGCGGTGATTCAACGAATGGTTTACGGCGTTCAGCATTTCAGCAGGATAAGGTTCGTCGCGCGCCAGGCTGCGCAAAATTCCACTGACCAGAGCTGCATATAATGCTGCAGGCGCGCCTTTGCCGCTTACGTCGCCCACTACAATGCAGGCGCGGGGAAGCGTGTAATCAAGAAAGTCATAAAGATCGCCGCCAATGGCATGTGCCGGATTAAAGCGCGCGGCAACTTCTGCTCCGGGCATGCTGGGGCAGGTTGGCGGCAGCAAATGGTGCTGCACTTCCCGCGCCATGGCCAGCTCGCGCTCCATGCGCTGCTCTTCCCGGGCAATGCGTTCGTACAACGTTGCATTCTCAATCGCGATAGCCACCTGCGCCGCCAGCGTAGTTACGGTGCGCAGATGATCTTCAGTGAAATAGCCCCGGCGCGTATGCTCCAGATCGAGTACGCCGATGACTTCATCCTTATAGATAAGCGGCACGCAAAGCTCAGAGCGCGTTTCTGCATTTGCTTTTATATAGCGCGGATCGCGATTTACGTCCGGCGCCAGCACTGCTTTCTTA
>DASZMF010000967.1:0-3202 GCA_035552035.1 Candidatus Angelobacter sp. | reverse complement strand
GGCGCCCACTACCAGAAATACAAGCATGGCCACCATCAACTCCACCAGCGTGAATCCTGACTGACCCTGGTGTGCTCTAGACGCGCGGACTGAACGCTTCTCTCTGTTCATCATTATTGCCTCACCATGCTTGTCTGGAATTTGTTGGCGCGCGTAACTGAATCGCCGCCCAGCAACCCAATGGACACTGTTATGCGAATGACTCCAGTCGGCAGGCCGGTAGGATCTTTTTCAATGACCCATCTCCGCGTGAATTGGAGCAAGTCAGAACTGGCCGCTGGGGTCGGCGTACTGCCCGTCAACGCCGCCACAGTCGTTGTGGTTCCATTGTCGGAAGAAACCTGAACTTGGTCGCTGTAGCCTAGATCGTCGCTATTAAGGTGGCCGCCCGCCGCTAAAGCCGGATCGCCTATCTGCAACCGGTTCAGGTCTTCCAGCTTTTCTGAAGCCAGCATTACCTCGGTTCCCATATAGCGGGAACTGCCGGTGGTTCCTGTTAATTGCGCCATGAGCGCAGCCAGGCCAAGCAGGCCAATCGCAAGAATTACGATTGCCATCATGACTTCAATCAGTGCGAAGCCTTCTTCCGATTTTGCCTTACGGTGTAACTTTGATATTTCCATAGCTGGATACCGTGATTGTTTCCGTTTTTGTGAGATACGTTAGGACCATTGTTGTTACGCCTGAAGCGGCCGTGGTTGATGTAACGGTGCCGCCCGGGCTAAAGGTAAAGGTAGTGTCTGCATCCAGAGTGAGCGGTAGTCCTGATCCTGCCAGTGGGACCGTGCATGTGGTTCCTCCGGACGGGCAATAGTTTGCAAAGGTGCCGGTGCGGTTCACGTCATTCTGGACCTGATATGTCAGCGCGGTGCTGCTGTAAACGATTCTGAAAGGATAGCCATTGAAGATTGCCTGATAGCGCGTGGCCTGCAGGCTTCCTGTTACTGCTGATGCCGCGCCGTGAATGCGGAAGCTGACGAGCCCGTTCTGCACCAGGGGTATCGCCATTGCACTCATGATCATGGCGATTAAGCAGACGAACATCAGCTCAATCAGCGTAAAGCCCTGCGCAGACTTTCTGCGCCGGCTCTGTGCTTTGTTCTGTTCTTCCTGAACCCGGTGACATGTCATCAAAAAACTCTCCATTCAAAACCGGCGATCGGCCCAATAAATCTTTGGGCGGATGCTAGTGTTTTAGTTCACCAGCGCAAAGCCCGGCAACTTACCAAAGTCCGTCCTGCTTGCTGGTACAGGGGCCAGAGTCATCGGTACTCTAAAGCTCTGTACCATTTCAATTTCCAAAATGGCGTTCAGCTCTCATGCCAATCTGGTGGCAAAGAGCTGTGGCACGCTGCATATATCGGATAATGAGCGGGAAATTCCGCACTCTTATACGAAGCAGATGAAATATTTCTATAAAACCTGTGGTTAAAGCAGGCTTTCTGGGAGGGGAGATTTCAAAAGTACTCTGCGCTAGATAGGTAGTCAATCCAAGAGCCAGGGGGCAGGGTAACCAAAGTCACAGTCCGTCTGGCTAACCGAGGTTACCTCCGGGCCCAAGAGCTTTGCCTTGAATCGCGGATCGTAAAGCCGGAACTCATCAAAAATTGCGCGAATTTCGCTAAATTGGCTTCCTTAGATAGGGATTACAGCCACGCAACCTCTCTTAGCTGTAAAATACTAGCAGCCATGATTATTCAACGCCGCCTCTCCCGCGCCTGCCAGTTCCTGCTGTTGTTATCGCTACCTGGTTTTGCAGGGCAAAGTTTTGCAGGACAAAAAATGGCGTCCCCTGACCAGAAGACCGCGTCAGTGGGCGTGACCGTTGTCAGGGACTCAAACGGCAAGCCGGTGAAAAATGCTGAAGTTGTCCTGCATATCGTCAATAACCATGGCAAGACGGCGCAGGAGGGAATGGAACTGAAGACCCACGAAGACGGCAAGGCTGAGGCTTCTGGCATTCCTTACGGTAAGGTTCGGGTGCAGGTAATTGCGCCGGGATTCAAGACTTACGGCCAGGACGTGAGCATAGATCAGCCCAATGTCGCGCTCACCATCAAACTTCAAAAACCGTCAGAGCAGCTTTCCATCTACAAATGATGTGGCCGTTCGGTTTTAAGAATAGTCATTTTCATGGGGTCAAACGGCGGGAGGCAAGCCGTGGCTGTTGCTCATGCCTTGACTTTCCTGCTCAGGAATGTCATTTCTAGTAGCTTGACCAAACGAGCCAATTGAGCAATGCATAGAAAGGTCTTTTGAAAGTCAGGGTTTTTTTTCACGGCAAATGTTTTGACGGAACAGCCTCAGCGGCCCTGTTCTCGCGCTTTTATAGCGAGCGTATCCGCGGCGACGTTGATTTCCAGTTCACCGGCCTGGTCCATCGTGCCGGCGCATTGTTCAATGAAGCAGATTTTGACGGCGATGAGAACGCGATTGTCGATTTCAAATATTCTCCGTCACCCAAAATCACCTGGTGGTTCGATCATCACCAGAGCGCCTTCCTCACGCCAGAAGATGCAGAACACTATCGCAACGGTGATAAGAGCCAGAAATTTTTCGATCCTGAGTTCAAGTCCTGCACCAAGTTTCTAGCGCAAATTGCAGAGCAGAAATTTGGCTTCGATCCGCGACCAGTGGAAGAATTGATCCGCTGGGCAGATATTATTGACGGCGCTCAATTCGCCAGCCCGGAAGAAGCCGTGGAGATGGCCGCGCCAGCCATGAAGCTGACCATGGCAATTGAATCCACCAATGACCCCGATTTTCTGCCCCGCCTGATTCCATACATGGTGAGTGAACCTCTGGCGCAAGTCCTGCAGGAGCCGTTTGTTGCCGCCGTCGTGCCGCCGCTTCTGGAGCGCCATCGCAAGTCGATTGATATCGTGCGCCAACGGTCAGAGTGTAAACAGGGCACCATTTATTTCGACATCGCTGATCAGGACCTGGAAGGCTACAACAAGTTCATTCCTTATTATCTGCATCCTGACTCGGTCTATAGCGTAGGTCTCAGTAGCAGCAGCTTCCGCACAAAAGTTTCTGTAGGTTCCAATCCGTGGACGACCCGGCAGAACATGGTAAATCTGGCTAAAGTCTGTGAACGCTACGGCGGCGGCGGACATGCGCGCGTCGGAGCTATCTCATTTCCTCCTGATAGCGGGGAACTGGCACGCAAAGCTGCGGCAGAAATTGTTGCGGAGTTGCG
>DASZMF010000966.1:0-3080 GCA_035552035.1 Candidatus Angelobacter sp. | reverse complement strand
GATCAAGCTTCCGCAGACGCAGCTGCGAGCCGTCATGCATGCGCACCGTCGCCGTCGTGCCCGGATCGTAATCCACGTCAATATTTTCAAAGCTCGGCACAAAGCCCACTTCCTGGATCGGCTCTTCATGGTCTTTGGAATATTTGTAAGACTTGGTCGAGCCTTCATGATCGTTGAAGGTCACGCAGGGCGAGATCACGTCAATCATCACCGTGCCGCGATGCGCAATCGCCGCCTTCAGCAAATTCAGCAGTTGCTTCTTGTCGCCGGAAAATGAGCGCGCCACAAACGTTGCGCCCAGTTGGATCGCCAGCGCGCAGGTATCGATGGGCGGCAGGTCATTGATCACGCCCGTCTTCAGTGTCGATCCCCGGTCTGCTGTGGCGGAAAACTGGCCCTTGGTCAGACCATACACACCGTTGTCTTCAATGATGTAAATGATCGGCAGATTGCGCCGCATCAGGTGGACGAACTGCCCAATGCCAATCGACGCCGTATCGCCATCGCCGGAGACGCCAATCATCAAAAGCTTCTGGTTCGCCAGCGCCACGCCGGTAGCAATGGACGGCATGCGTCCGTGCACGGTGTTGAAGCCGTGGGCGCGGTTGGCAAAATACGCCGGGCTCTTTGACGAGCAGCCGATACCCGACAGCTTGGCCAGGTTCTCCGGCTTCACGCCCATCTCATACATCGCGTCAATAATGCGCTCCGTGATGGCGTTGTGGCCGCAGCCCGCGCACAGCGTGGTTTTGCCGCCGCGATAATCGAGCACCGTCAAACCAACATGGTTTGTCTTTGGTCCTGCTGGTGCGGGAGTAGGAGTGGAACCTGCTGACATTACTTGGCCTCCTGGGAAACTATTGCCTCGGTGATAGAGCGCGCGTCAATCGGCAGCCCGTTGTAGTGGAGCACGCTGCGCAGCTTGGTCACCTGGTCGGCTGCGATATCGAGCTTGATGAGTTGAAACATTTGCGCGTCACGATTTTGCTCCACGACGTAAACGCAATCATGGTTCTTGATAAATTCATGCACTTCCTGCGTAAACGGATAAGCGCGCAGACGAAGATAATCCACCAGAATGTTGTGCTCGTTCTGGAGCTGGTCGCAAGCCTCGGTCATGGCCCAGTGCGTGGTGCCAAAAGCAATGATGCCGGTCTTTGACGTTCCATCAATTTCCTTCACCGGAGCGGGAACAAACTTGCGTGCGGTTTCAAACTTGCGTGCCAGCCGGTCCATGTTGCGCACGTAATCGTCCGGGCGCTCGCTGTACTGCGCCTTCTCGTTATGTCCGCTGCCGCGCGTGAAATACGCTGCCGCTGGATGGTTCGTGCCCGGCAATGTGCGGTAAGGAATGCCGTCGCCATCAACATCTTTATAGCGGGCAAAACCGCCCAGACGTTGCAGGTCTTCTTCATTCAGCACCTTGCCGCGCGCTATCGGCTTCTCAGGATACTTAAATGGATGCGCCATCCAGTTGTTCATGCCCAGATCAAGATCAGAGAGAACAAACACCGGCGTCTGAAATTGTTCAGTCAGATCAAACGCGTCCATGGCCATGCTGAAACATTCTTCTACTGAACAAGGCAGCAGCAGAATGTGCTTGGTGTCTCCGTGTGAGAGAAACGCACAGGCCAGCAAGTCGCCCTGCATGGTGCGCGTCGGCAGGCCAGTGGAAGGGCCCACGCGCTGTATATCAAAGATCACGCCGGGAATTTCAGTGTAATAACCCAGCCCCACGAACTCAGCCATCAAAGAAATGCCGGGGCCGGAAGTTGATGTCATCGACCGCGCGCCTGCCCAGCCTGCGCCCAGCACCATGCCCACGGCCGCAAGTTCGTCTTCCGCCTGCACCACGGCGAATGTCGCTTTGCCGTCCGGACCAATGCGGTATTCCTTTAGATAATCAATCAGCGTTTCCACCAGCGAACTGGATGGCGTGATTGGATACCACGTCACCACCGTGACTCCGGCAAACAAGCAGCCCAGCGCGGCAGCCTCGTTACCGTCCACAATAATTTTGCCGGTGTTCTGGTTCATGCGCTCCACCCAGAACGGATCTTTCTTGGTGAAGGTAGCCAGCGCGTAGTCATAACCCGCGCGGATAGCGGCGGTATTCAGCTCAGCCGCTTTTTTCTTTTTGGCAAAATGTTTTACCAGCGCCTTTTCTGACTCTTCTCTTTCAATGCCCAGCAGCGCGTCCACCACGCCCACGTAAAGCATATTCTTGACCAGGCGGCGCAGCTTGGCTTCCGGGCAGACCGGCGCAACCAGCTTGTCAAACGGTACCGGATAAAAAGTAATGTCCGTGCGCAGGCCGGAGAGATTCAGCGGCGCGTCATATACGCAGGCAGCGCCCGGCGGCAGTGACATTACGTCTTCCTGCGCCGTCTCGGCGTTCATGGCAATCAGGAAATCAAGCTCCTTCTTGCGCGCAATGTATCCCTGGTGGCTGGCGCGGATGGTGTACCACGTCGGCAGTCCGGCAATGTTGGAGGGGAAAAGATTCTTGCCGGAGACGGGCACGCCCATCTGAAAAATACTGCGCAGCAAAACGGTGTTGGCAGACTGCGACCCTGAGCCGTTTACGGTGGCAATCTGTATGCTGAAATCGTTGATCTTGCGACCGGGCGGCGGCGTGCGCTCAGCTTTTTCCTGTACTCCAAGTTCTACTATTGTGGCCATGAATTTTCCCTGCGGACTACTTCTATCGTCAGCTTTTTCTAAAATGGGGTAACCTTTAATTATAAAACAGTGGTGCCCTTCATTGAACATTTGTAAGAAAACAATACTCTTACACCTTGAGGCTGATAGATTGTTACGGTGAATATTATCCTCAATCCCGCTGAATGCCGCGTGCTGGGCGCGCTGGTGGAAAAAGACATCACCACGCCGGATTACTATCCGATGTCACTCAACGCGCTGGTCAACGCCTGCAACCAGAAGAACAATCGCGAGCCGGTAACGAATTTTGACGAAGAGACGGTCCGGCTGGCACTGCGCAACCTGAGCGACAAAAATCTGGCGGGATTAGCGCGCGGCGCCGATGGCCGCGTGGCTAAGTATGAACACCATATGCAGGA
>DASZMF010000965.1:0-6942 GCA_035552035.1 Candidatus Angelobacter sp. | reverse complement strand
CTCAAAGACCGCTGGCTTTATGTGGCTTCTGGGCCGCTGGCGGGCAAGCAGTTCATTTTGTATAAGCCGCTTACGACGATTGGCAGCAGCCAGTCTTGCGACATTTATTTGTTCAAAGACACATCCATCCTTCCGCAGCATGGCGTGATTGAGATGCGCGGCGCGCAGACGTTTCTCCGCTCTGACGGGCCAATCTTTGTTTCCGGCGCCCCGGCCCGCATGCGTGCTCTGCAAAGCGGCGACCTCATACAGATTGGCCGCTATGCATTCCACTTCCGCGAAAGGCAGAGAAACTCGTGAGCGACCCAGTCTGCCCTTATTGCCGCATGCCTTTTGAAGAAGGCGAGGCGGCAACCGTGCCGCCAACCATGCCGCCAAAGATTTTTTGTACGGCCTGCGGCATGCCGCACCATGAAGATTGTTATCGTGAAAATGGCGGATGCACCGTCTTCGGCTGTAAATGCGCCCCGGCAGACGATCCTAAACTTCAGGTTTCGCAAAGTGAATTAAGCGCCGTGTCCATGCCGGTGCAACAGTATGGCGCAGCTTTTCAACAAAACGTCCCGCAGCAGCGCGTGCCGCAACCGACGCCGCATTACAACGGGGCATCTTACAATGGAACATTAGGTCTCTCGCAAGCGGCCGCGCCTGCGCCGCTCGGGCATCAATATGTTCATCCCGTGGCCTACGGGCGCTCTTACAAAAGCAGAACTACCTACATTGTTCTGGGAATATTCCTGGGCTTTTTTGGCGTGCATAATTTTTACAGCGGTTACACCGGACGGGCCGTGGGACAGTTGTGCCTTACGGTTTTGACTCTGGGTTATCTGGGTATTGTTTCGTGGATATGGGCCATCATTGAAATTTGCATTGTGGATAAAGACAGCACCGGGCTCAGTTTTAGCTAAAACATGGTTCAGCTAAAAGATGGTTCAGTTAAAACGTGGCTTCAGTGAAAAAAGATTCCAGCAAACACATGGGTGAGAAATGAAATATTACATTCAGCGCCAACTCAGTGAATACGGCCCCTACACTCTGGCGGACCTGCAACGGTACGTGGCCCAGGGCAGCATTCTGCTGACTGACCTCACGCGCAGTGAAGGCATGACGGAGTGGGTTGCCGTGTCACAGGTGATCGGCAATATTCCGCCGCCGGCAGCAACTCCCGTTCAGCCTGCTGCTCCAGTGACGGCCGCCAGCGGCACTGTCTACGGCGGCACCGGGACGGTCTATGACGGCTCAGACGCTGCCCCCGCTGCCTATGGCGGCCACGCTCTTTCTGGACAGGTGAATGCACTGGTGCCGCCAGACTTTCACTGGGCGCTGGTGCTATTGGTAAATTTCTTTTGCGGCTTCTTCCAATGGGTCTGGCTTTTTGTGGAGGCCGCTTTTGTCAAAAAGATTGATCGCGAAAGCAAGGGCATAGCATTTCTGATTGGCGGCATCGTCTGCTGGGTGCTATGTTTCTTCGTCATTGGTACGGCCGGCAATTTCAGCGGGCGACGTGAAGACGTTCCGGGTATAGTTGTTCCGTTTATTCTTCTGATGCTGTCGGGATTGGTTTTGCACTTAATCGGCATCTTTCAAATGCGCAGCTCCATTGAGCGCTACTACAACACGGTTGAGCCTATCAATTTGCGCTTGAGCGGAGTCATGACGTTCTTTTTCAACGTCTATTACTTTCAGTACCATTTCACGCGGATTGCCAACTGGAAAAGGACTGGCTACCTGCAGCCCCAATGAAAGCCAGCTCTCAATTTCGGGCACACTCGATTGCGGCTGGCCTGCTGGCAGGCTGTGGTGTGCTCTATGCTTTTCCGCCGGCGGAGCATACGTTTTATCCGCGCTGCCTGTTTCACTCGCTCACTGGTTTGCAGTGCCCCGGATGCGGCGGCACCCGCGCCCTCCACCAGCTTCTACACCTCCATCTGGCTGAGGCCATGCGCCTGAACGCGCTGGTAACGGTTCTTATTCCGGTGGCTTTGGCCTGGTTTGTGTTCTGGTATTGGTCCGTGGTGCAAAGAGGCTACGCGCCCAACCTGAAAATTTCCCGTCCGCTGGCGGTGTGTTTGTATCTGATCGTTGTGGCTTTTACCTTTGCCAGAAATGGCGCATTTTCTTTTTCGAGTTGATCTTATGTTGTCACCCAGAATTCGCCGCCTGAAACTCGACCATGCTTCGCTCTTCCAGCGCTTTAAAGGCTGGCCTTTGATCCAGATTGTTGGCACGGCAGGCATGCCGCCCGAGCTGTATCGCTTTCAATACCTGATTCGCGGACTCTATGTGGCTCCGGACGGCGCGATCCTGGAGCGCAATGAGCACACGCTGGAAGTAAATCTTTCCCTGGGATATCCGCGGCGCGCACCGCAATGCCGCATGCTTACGCCGGTCTTTCATCCTAACTTTGATGACAGCTCGGTCTGCATAGGAGATTTCTGGGCTGCCTCAGAATCGCTGGACGACCTGATTATCCGCATCGGCCGCATGATTTCGTATCAGGAATATAACACCAAGAGTCCACTCAACGGATTGGCGGCCAAGTGGGCCGCACAAAACGCCCAGTTGTTGCCCGTTGATCCACGTGCGATTGCACCGCCGCTCGAAGGTCAATCGCAGGAGCAACCAGCACCAGCGCCATCGGCGTTACCACCTTCTTTGCCAACTCCAGTTCCTGAAGCAGGAATTATTCCTCATGCGCTCGCACCGATAGACTCCCGTCCGGGCAGTGATCCCTGGGATCAGAAAATCATCATTCCGTAGCCGCACAAAGCAACTTCAATTAAAGAATCGCAGTGCGAGCCACAGTCTTTCCCTAAGAATGAATGCCTTTTACGGGAAAGTGGCTGCCAATCTTGTTGCTTGAGCGATAAGTCATAAGCTTGCGTCTTGACTGAAATTCATTTTCAAGATTCCACATTTAGAACGTGTGATGTTTTGTTTGCCCCAGTCGTCATTTGCGTTAGTAAACTTCAGCCACATTGCACGCCTTGCTGGACTGAAACATTCTTGTCACGCGATATAGGGACAATTGGAACGACCGGAAAGACCCAGATCACTAGACAAATCAAAACATTCATACTGGCTTCTTCTGTTTATTCGTTTTGACAGTTGCGGCACAAATCGCAATCCCGGGAGGTCTTAAGACATGCAACATCTCCAAAGAAAGATCCAGTTCGCTTCTGTTTTTCTTTTCCTGCTGTTGTCTGTAAATTTCATGGCGGGGCAAGCCATTAACCGCGGTCAGGGCAGCGGCAATCGAGCCGGAGACCCAGTGCCGGACGATATCACGCACACGCACAAAGGCAACCCGAACCAGACATTGCCCGCGGTGACCGGCCCCGTTGGCCAGGCAGTTGTTACCGGCAACGGAATCAACTATCACAACGGCCCAGTCATGAAAGGAAACCCCGTCAACATTTACCTGATCTGGTATGGAAACTGGGCAGGAACTGGATCCAATACCGCAGCCACAGTCAGCCTGGTTGAACATTTTGTCAGCACCCTGGGCAATACGCCATACGAAAAAATCAATACCACGTACGGTGACACTACGGGAAACGTAAGCGGAAACCTGACTTTTGCCGGCGCGACTTTTGTGAACACCACAACCAATCTGACTGATGCCCGTCTGCAAACCACGGTCAGCAATGCCATCAGTAGTGGCGCGCTTCCAAAGGACACCAACGGCGTTTACATGGTGCTGTCGTCCTCAAACATTAATGAGACTTCGGGATTCTGCACGCAGTACTGCGGTTTCCACACGCACGCTACCCTGGCTGGCGCAGATATTAAATATGCATTTGTCGGCAACCCGGACCGCTGCCCCAGCGGATGCGAAGCCCAAACGACTGGTCCAAACAGCCCATCCACTGGCGTAGGCGGCGCAGATGGCATGATTAACATCATGACTCATGAAAGTGAAGAAGCCATCACTGACCCAGACCTGAACGCATGGTTTGACGCCAGCGGCGAAGAAGATGCCGACAAGTGCAATTTCAATTTCGGCGCAGAGTCCACTTGCACGTCAACCAGTGTCTGCTCAGCGGCCGGCAAATCAGCTGCAGCCAAGTTCAACCAGAGCTTCGGCGGCAATGACTACCTGATGCAGCAAGAGTGGAGAAACTCAGGTGGCGGCGCTTGCGTGCAGCACCTCTAATTCCATAGACTGAAAATCTTAAGGCCGCTTGCTTTGTCAGGCGGCCTTCTCTTCGCTCATGAGAAGAACGTTTTTAAATACTTACCTAAGCCTGACTGAGGGGCTCACAATGAGAAAAGCAGCTCGCACGATTTGCCTGACCATGCTCGTTCTTGCCGCGTCCTGTTGCGTAAATGCACAAGTCCCAAAAGGCAGCCAGCCTAAGCAGGCGGCTACGCCAGATAAGGTCGATCCTTTGCAGGGATCGCCCAAGATTGTTACAGCTACGCGTGGTGTGCAGCAATTCTGGGACATCGAAAAATCGTTGGCCCAGGCTCTCGAAAAGAAAGACCAGGCAGCGCTCGGCAAAATGCTGAATGAAGATTTCAAGGTCTGGATGCCAAACCAGACCGGGAGCGCAGTGGGGCGTGCAGACTGGCTCGCAGCCGGAAAAGAAAATCCTGCGCCCGTCCGGCTGGCGCAGATGGCCGTGCAGTTCTACCAGGACGTGGTGGTAGTTAAGTTTCTCGGCGAGGGCAAACGCTCTGCCGCTGGAAAAGGCGCTGCTTCTCAATATTTTGTGGTGGACTTGTGGGAGAAGAGCGATGCCGGGTGGGAGCTGACCAACCGCTATATGACAGCGATTGCTCCGGTCGTGATGCCAGCGCGTCCCATCGGCAAAGAATAGTTTTTACGAGCGATTGGCTTCTTCCAGCAGTGCGCGCAGCCGCTCAGTGTTTTCTTTAGCAGCATCTGTGATCATGTAAAACTGCAGTCCATTCTGCTGCCAGCCGTTCACCACAAAATTCTGGTCGCCCGTAGTGGGTTCACCATGGACATCACGTGCTTGAAAGATAAAGACTGAGATCCTGTGCTGCTTCACCTGATAAACCAGCTCCGCTCCGGGTGCATGCTGCGCATAGATCAATCTGCCGCCGACTAAACTAAAAGGTGAATCTTTGGCCAGCTCCGGCGGATTAAAAGTAAACGGCAGCTTGCCTTGATACCACGGCTTCACCGTGTGCATGTCGCTTGAAACCACGTCCACTGGATTCGCGCTGGCCAGCATGGTTACGTGCTGATCGATCAATTCAGCCACGGTTGAGTTGTCTGCGTGAGAGCGCGAGTACGTCATGAATCCCAGCGTAACCAACAAAGCCAGAGACGCAGCCACGGTGGTCCACTGCCACAACCGGCTAGCGACTGGTTTTGGCGCAATCTGCTTGCGGACGCTGGCATAAAGATCTGGTGGCGCGGTAAAGCGCTTGCCGGCCACGCGCACAGATTTCTTCAGTTCCTGCTGTTCCAGCATGGCGGCAGAACAGTCAGCGCAGCTTTGCAGATGCATGGCTACCGCCTGCTCCGTTGCGGGCTCCAGTTCGCCATCTACATATGAGCCGATTTTTTCCTGCCATTCACAATTTTTCACTTTGCACCCACAATTCTTTTTTCGCCCAGCACCGCCACAATGTGTGCGCGCACCTGCTTTCTTGCCCGCGCCAGCCGTGACATTACCGTGCCCATTGGTATATCCAAGGTTTCCGCAATTTCCTGATACTTCATTTCTTCCACGTCGGCGAGCAGGATCACTTCTTGAAACGCCGGCGTTAGCTGGGCAATAGCAGCCTGCACCAGTTCGGTGTCCGCGCGGCGCATCAGCGCGACCTCCGGCGTCTCCTGGGTGATAACGGCATCTTCAAAGCCGTCTTCATCTTCCTGCTGCGTGTTGCGACGCTCCAGTCCGGTCCGGCTGGTCAGGAACGTGTTGCGCAGGATCCTGAACATCCATGCCCGAAAGTTTGTGCCCTGGCGAAAAGACGAGAAGCCCTTGAGCGATTTCACAAACGTTTCCTGCACCAGGTCGCGCGCCTCGTCTGCGTCGCCGCTCAGCCAGCAGGCAAAATTGTAAAGCCCATCCAGCAATGGAACAGCCAGCTGTTCAAAATCTTTGTTTTCCAGACCGCTCACTTCACCTCTCATGACAATGGTGGCGGCCATCATTTTATTACCTTTCGTTCATAAGGTCTTGCTTGTCTCAATTTCAAGTTTGTATTCCTTCCTTACTGACCGCCAATCTATTGAACGCCAATCTACCGAGCGCTTATCTACCAGGCGCCAATTTACTGCACTACGATCTTTCCCGTCATTTTGGGATGGATTGAGCAAAAGTAGGTATAAGTGCCGGGCTTGGTGAAGGTGTAGCTGAATTGCTCATCCGTATCCATTACCTTGGATTTAAAACTTTTGTCTTCACTCACCACGTTGTGCGGAATGTCATCGTGGTTCGTCCAGCGGACGGTGCTGCCCACCGGCAGAGTCAGTGTGTTAGGAGAGAACGTAAAGTTGTCGATTTTGACTGCCGTCTCCGCAGCAGGTTTTTCCGCGGCGGCGGCCGAGCTGGAATTTCCCGCTCGACCGGCCACCATGGCAAACACAAGAATGATCGCCGCTATGCTTAATCTCAAATGCGTCTTTTTCATTGGTTCTTAATTTACCTTTCAAAAAATTTCATGTTCGTTATGTGGCTGAAAATTATTCCAGGCTTGAATCCACTACAGCCAGTGCATGGGAGCCCTGAACGTAATTCACGTTGCGAATGCCCAGCACGCTACGCAGTTGTTCAGCCGGAACCTTCATTGGTCCGGGCGATGGCGCGGAGCCGGGTTTGGGTTGCGGAAATGCCGTGGAAGCTGCCGTGTGAAACGTAACATTGCCTTCCACTTTTTGCATGGTCTGGTGAATGTGTCCGTTGAGCACGGTGACGGAGCCAAAATGTTTGAGATAAGAGAGTGCCTGCGCGCTGTCGT
>DASZMF010000964.1:0-2003 GCA_035552035.1 Candidatus Angelobacter sp. | reverse complement strand
CGTCCAGGTGGAAGCGTAACTCTGACCATGCAGTTCCGTGATTGGGGCGGCATGTTCATGGAGCATTGCCACAACACGGTGCACGAGGACAATGCCATGCTGGTTCGTTGGGAAATCGATAATGGAGGCACGCCATTCCTGCGGCCGCTTCCAACGCCGATCGCAACGCCACAGGGTGTGACTTTTGTCCAGCCTGATGACATTGCCCCAACTGCCTTCTAGGCTGCGCTCGAGGGTGGTGCTGCAACCGGGCCGGTGGATGGTTTCTGTCGCGCCGATCCTATGCGATTCGTGCATGGCATCGGCGTGGACGGGAGTTCTCCACCGGGCCTGACCTAAGAAACGTAGAACCAGAAATGCGGAACCAGAAACGCGGAACCCAATGAAGTGGAACCAGAAAAGATGAGAGGCCATATGTTTCGGGAAATCGGGTTTAAGAAAATTAAAAAGACCACTGCGCTGGCAGCTTTAGGTTTGTTTGCGATCGCCATTTCACTGTTGTGCGAGCCGGCATTTGCGGCAAATCATTACGGAGCCAATTACTTTCCCAACGTCACACTCACTACACAGGATGGAACCAAAGTTCATTTTTACGACGATGTGCTTAAAGGCAAGAGCGTCGTCATCGATCTTATCTATACGCATTGCGTGGATGCCTGCCCGCTGGAAACAGCACGCCTGGTGCAAGTGCAAAAAATGCTGGGCGACCGCGTGGGCAAGGACATCTTCTTTTACTCAATCAGCATTGATCCAACACATGACACGCCGGCAGTACTCAAGTCGTATGCAGAAAAATTTCACGTCGGTCCGGGCTGGACTTTTCTTACCGGCAAGAAAGAAGATATTGACCTCATCAGTAAAAAGCTTGGGCTTTACAGCGAGCCGGATCCAAATGACCGCGATGGACACACACCGTCAGTGTTGATTGGCAACGAACCTACGGGCCAGTGGATGCGCAACTCAGCCACTGACAATGCACGTTTTTTGAGCCTGGTGATTGGCAACTGGCTCGATAGCTGGAAGAACGCCAAAACCATTGACGCGAAGGCGAACTATGACCAGGCTGCGCCCATTGATATATCAGACAAAGGCCGGTACATTTTTGCCACGCACTGCGCTGCATGCCACACCATTGGCCACGGAGACAAGATTGGTCCAGACCTTCTGGGCGTAACCAACCAGCGGGATCGAGGGTGGCTGGCGCGATTCATCTCCGAGCCGGACAAGGTGCTGGCCGAGAAAGATCCCGCGGCCACTGCCCTGTTTGAGAAATACAAGCAGATCATCATGCCCAATCTGCGGATCGCTCCGGTGGACCTGGAATCACTGTTGAACTTCCTGCAAACCCAGAACGGTGCGCCGCACGCAGATGCGTCGGCGGGCGAAGCTGGTGTAAATGGCAAGACCGCTGGCACGAATGCAGCGACAGTAGGAAGCAATAGATAGGTTTCTAACTAGATTCAATTTTGGTAGCGCGGAGACAAGCGCTATTCAACAAGTTACGACTGTAGGCCTGCCCGATGGTACTACAGCCGTGAACGGGGCTGCCGACACCGCAAAACGGCAGCCCCAATTTTTATTGAAGTTAATTTCCTCTCGTTCGTTCGCTCAACTGTGCGAATTCTCCAGTCAGCCTGCCAACAAAACCATCACGGCCTTTCAACACGATTTCCAGCGGAGGCTGACTTGTCGAGCGCCGGACGCCGGGCCGGTCTGAATCGGGAGAAGCCCACGCTAAGGGAGTGGCGGCTGGGGAGCTTTACCCAGCCTGCGAACTGATTTGACGATGCGAGACATATACCGCGTCTCTTTCTACCAGACGGAAGATGTATGGATGAAAGATGCGTTCCTTAGAAAAGGATTAGAAAGGGACATGAAATCTTTCCGATCTTGAGTTGATAGATGCAGGATAAGCAGGAGAAGGTGAGTACCGATTGCAACTGATGACCTATATGCGAGCAGTGTGCAAAAGGATACAGCTTGTCTAGAAAGGTTTGTCCTAT
>DASZMF010000963.1:0-1674 GCA_035552035.1 Candidatus Angelobacter sp. | reverse complement strand
TTCGGCAAAGAAGAATGCCGCGCTCAGACTGAGGGCAACAATCGTTAGGTTATGCGACACCAACACGGGAACCATGAAGACCAGGGACAAGAGAAAGCCGCCGATGATGAGGTCACGCCGCGCTCGGTTGCGGTTGCCCGTCTTCTTCAGGATGTGGTCGCTTACCCATCCGCCCGCGGCGTCACCAACTACGCCGGCAAAAAACACGGCCGTGGAAAACAGCGCCGAGTTTTTGAGATTCAGCTTGTAGCCGTGGAGAAAGAAGGATGGAAGAAAAGTGAGATAGAGCCAGAGCGTCCAGCCGTAACAGAAATAAACCAGCGTTACGGGCATCATGCGCTTGATGAGCGGCCACCACGGCACAGGATCTTTGCGCCGCTGCAGCTTGGAAGTGAAGCTGGGCAGGACGGCCAGTTCCTGCTGCGTGATGCCGCGATGGGTTGCGGGATCATCACGGAAATAAAACCACCATACGATTGCCCATATCAAACTCACGCCACCCAGCAGGACAAACGACATACGCCACGACGCAAAGGCGATAATCCAGGCCACAAGAGCGGGTGTAAGAGTACTGCCCATCCGGGAGAATGCGTGGGTAATTCCCTGGGCAAAGCCGCGTTTTTCCGCGGGCATCCAGTCAGCCAGGGCGCGTGTTGCGGTGGGGAAGGTTGCGCCTTCTCCCAGCCCCAGCAGGACGCGGCAAAGAATTAATCCGGTCAGGCTGTGCGCCAGGCCCATGAGCAGAGTGGAGCCGGCCCAGACCACCGCGCACACGGTGAGCGTTAAGCGCGCGCCGAAGCGGTCGCTAAGCAAGCCTCCCCAGACTTGCAAGACCAGATAGGCCCAGCCGAAAGCGGAAAGCACTGAGCCAAGCTGATTGGCGCTGAGATGCAGCTCTTTCTGAAATACCGGGCCGGCAGTGCCCACGTTGACGCGGTCAATGTACGTGAGCGCGTACATCAGACAGATCATTAAAAGCACAAGGTTGGTGGAAGAGAAAATTCTCTTGAATGGGCTTTCAGCAAAGTCAGGAATATTGTTGGTGGCGGCCATTAGTTTTCCGCCGCCATTTTTATCAGGAAAGAGGGCTGGGGGCAACGATAATTCTTTTGCGGATGCCTGGCAGAGAGCTTGCGCCAGGCAAAATCTTTACTCAGGTAAATCGCAGCCATAAACAGATTGAGCTGCCCTAGCCACGCTTTTGTGTGGCTCGAGCCGCTCAAATAAAGCTGCTTACCTAGTTCTTGCTGGCTTTTTTAGGGCTCAAATCGCAGGCTTCCTTCACCCGGCCAAGATCAAGGCCGGCGGGTGAGAACTCCGCGATTTCCGGGGCTCTGCGTCCGCCCGGCATCTCAATCTTGAAAACTTGCGACCCGATCAGCTCGCGCGTGGTGCCTTTGTCCATGGCGAGAAAGCGATCGCGCACCCAGTTCCAGCCATGGTAATTATGCGAGTTATCAACGCGCACCTGGACTTCAATCTGCGGCTGTCCCCAGAAGCCGGGGCGGTTGGGCGGGCCCAACGGAATACCCGGATTGAAATCCGCATACGTGTATTTACGATTGGTGCAGACGATCTCAACCCGCGGCTTGTAATCCGAGCTGTTGCTCAGATAATTGTCGGCCAGCAGTTCAAAGCGGACTTTCTTGGCCGCAGTCATCTTATCTTCTGAGC
>DASZMF010000962.1:0-1651 GCA_035552035.1 Candidatus Angelobacter sp. | reverse complement strand
TGGCTTTTCCGTTTCTTGCCTATGAGATCGGCCATCCGAATCTCGACATGACGTTTATTGACAAGAATGTTCTCAACACGCCGCTCACGCTCGATGGCTTTCTGGTTCGCGGCTTTCATCTGCGTGACGGCCCGTGGGAGTTTCACGGAGGCTTTACCTCCATCGCCACATTTCAAGGCCTGTTTCTCTCCACTGACCGTGAATACACCGCCGGCGTTTCTCGATTTTTTAAGATCAACAAGGCCAACTCTCTTGAAGCCAACGCATATTATTTCCAGAACCCTGACAGTCAGCGGACATTCGCCAGCAACGGCGCAGTCGGCTCGCTGGCTTATCGGCTCAAGCTCGCGGACAAAGGCAGCTTTCTTGCCGAACTGGGCGTAAGCCACGGCGTAGGCTTCGCGATGCGCGGCTCTTATGACGATCAGCGCGACCACATCACCGGAGACTTCCGCACCCAGTCGCGCGACTTCGCCTCGCTCGCTGTTAACAATCAGCACGGAACATTTGCTGATCTCAACGCCAGCCGGAAACTCGCCAACGGCAAACTGAAAGACAGGCTGTATGCCAGCCTGGATCTGAATCAGTCAGACTACAATCTGGCTACACTGAGCCAGAGCACCTTCACCACCAGCGGCCTGCTCAACTTCAAAATCAACCGGAATTTCTCTGTGAACAGCGGTGGCTCGTATGCCACGTTTCAATCCACGGTTCCGGTGGGGCCGCGTATTGTTACCGTAAATCTTCCCGTGGGCGTGGACTACTCAACGCGCCACTTCGGCAGCGGCTTCCAATATCAGCGGACGGTCACCATTGAAGGCGGAGGCAGCGGCAATGATTATTCCGTGAATCTGCGCGCCTCTGCCGGCCCATTTCAGGCAACAGGCTTCTTCCGGCATGACGTTCAAGTGCCAACTCTTGCCGCCATCTTCTCGCAAATTCCCGGATTGCAGGATGCGTTGGATCGCGCCGGCATTATCGCCACCACGCCGGAGCAACTGGCCGATCTTCTTCGTAACACCGCGCTGCTGCAACTGCTGGGCTTCACCAACGCTTTCACCGTGGACCTTGCACCCTCGCGCAATGACGTAAGCGCGGACGCGAGCTGGAATTTCCATGGCTCGTCGCGCCGCAAGGTTGATCTCAATTATTTTTATAGCAACACAGACCTGCTGCAGGGCAATTTTATTCTCACCACCGCCACGCTCAGCTATTCACAGAAGATTCATTCCACCAATGACATCATCGGCTCCGCTGCTCTGGTGCGGACACAGAATAACGGCGTCACCACCACGCATCCTATATTCAGTATTTCGCTGCAGCATAGATTTTTCAGCGTGCCTTCGCTGCTGCTGCCGGGACGCCACGGCATGATTCAGGGCCACATCTTCCGTGACGACGAATCTTCCGGACGCCTCAGTTCGCAGGTGCCGGTACTCAGCGGCGTGGAGGTTCGTCTGGACGAAAACCGCGTCACCCGCACCGATTCCAGTGGCTACTATTCGTTTCATCATGTGCCCTTCGGCGTGCACCACGTGGAAGCCAGGCTACAGAGTGATGAGCCATTTTTTTACACCACAGATTCGCCCGCCACGGCAGATATGAATGCCACGGTTGATTTTGGCGTTAATTTCGCCAAAGGGCAGATCTT
>DASZMF010000961.1:0-5508 GCA_035552035.1 Candidatus Angelobacter sp. | reverse complement strand
AGCGCAAGTTCCGCACCGTGCCCTCGGTCGTGGAACATGCAGGTTGGATGTACTGCTCCGTCTGTGGCACGCGCATGAATATCTCAGATCCCCGGCCCATTAGCTCTCTTTCCTCTATACGATCCAAAGAACTGGGCAAATAGTTTCGATAAATTTATCCCAATAAACACCGGCCTCGGCCAGTCCGCGACTACTCCAGGACTGCTCTCCTCTAAAAAATGCCGGAAGCACGCGCAGGTGTGTTCGTCCCAAAGTTACCTGCGCCTTGCGGTTTCTCATTGTCAGTGGCCTTGTAAATGGCTAAGCTTGCACAGAAACTTCAGGAGAAGGACTCAATGTTTGACCGCAGGTTCCGGCTGGCGGCCGCCTTTTTGGTGGTTTTCGCAGGTGTCTCCACGAGCCAGCATGCCTATGCCGCCGATCAATCGCCCCGCCAGGCCATGATTGAAATGCTCTCGGGCGGAGAAGCGCCTTTCAAAAAGCACCTGACTCTGGATATGCAGAGCAAACTGCAGGACCTGATGAGAGGCTCGCCGGATAAAGCTCCCAATCCGCTGGAATTATTGATTGGAGCAAGTTCAGACCCGAATAAATTTCAGGCCTTTGATATGGGGCCAATTCTGTTTTCATTCAACAACCTCCAGCAACACGAGCGGTATGAACTCCAGATTGATAGCGAACAACAGGGCCGCGAAGAAGACAACATGGCGCTTTCTTTGCGCCTCGTCCGCAATGGCGTGGAGCAAGAACTGCCCACGGGGCTGCGGCTGCTTTTGAACTTGAAGAAGCAAGAGGGCACATGGCGGTTGAATGCCGTAACCATGAGCACCACGCTGCTGGTGGGCGATCCACGATTCCTGGAAAAAACCTGGTGGAACCCGGTGTGGCTCGCTGCCACGGGAGCCAGTTCTGATCCATCAGTGCCTACAACGACAGATGCTGCGGATGAGCGCCCCAAAATGACGCCTATGCGCTCGGTGCGCATCATTGGCATGGCGGAAAATATTTATGCCCAGCAGCATCCTGGCATCGGCTTCACCTGCAAACTCGCGGAACTGGTGGACGTGGGCAAAGGCATGGACGAAGAGGGCATGTACAAATTCATCGATCCGGATTTTGCCGACGGTCTCTACAACGGCTACAAATTTACCCTCAGCGGATGTGAGCGTAAACCGGCCCGTGCGTTTCGCGTTACGGCTGAACCGTTGGCCGGACGAGGCAAGGCCTATTGCTCTGACAATCTAAACAGTATCCGCGTTTCTGACGATGGCCGCGGAACCACTTGTCTGGCAGCAGGAAAAATCGCGCACAAATAAACAAAATCGGTTTCGCCGATACAACTGAACACGAGCATAAAAAGAAACGGAGGAGCAATCCTCCGTTTTTCATTTTTGTATTTCTAGCCAGCAAACATGCGCTTCAACCGGTCTGTCAAAAATCCGCGAACCCCCTCAGACTCGCTCCCGTATAAGGATTGTCTTATCGGGTACCTAAGGTTAATCACCGCTTGTGACCGGGTTACTGCTGGGTACAATCGTAATCAACCTCCCCCAATGCTCCAACCCCGCTAAAAATGCGGGTGAAACGCACCCAGTTCCAAAGTGGATTACTGAAGTACCGTTGTCACTAATTAGAAATGCTTTAAGAATGTGTGGGTACAACGGGTCGATGGCTGCGTATTTGTAGCCTCCGGCCGGGGATTCATGCAGGAGGAGAGTCTTAAAATGAAGAAATACTTTACAATTTTCGCGCTGGGGATGATGGCCATGTCCACAGCTGCTTTTGCTGCCACCACGGCGACCGGCACCAATACGGTAGCGCCTACGTTGCAAATTTCGGCCACCATTCAGTCAGCAGTACAGCTCACCCTGAGCACCGGCACTGCCGCTGTAAACCATTGCGCTGTTACCGCCGGTACAGGAACAGATTATGCCATGAGCTTCGGCTCGGTTAATGCTCTTGCTCTCGGCACGCCGAGTTGCGGTAGCAGTTTTGCTCCCACCAATACAACCACCGCTGGTGCTGGCAATGCCATTTACTGGTCGGATTACACACTGACTCCGCTTTACACCAGCCAGGCAGCGTCCGCCAATCCTACTATCACAGCAAAAGTGACCGCTGATTTTGCTGCTCCGAAAGACCTTACCGTAGTGCGTGACAGCGCCAATTCCAGCACAGTTCCGACTGGACTTACCTCTTTTGTCGCCGTGGGCACTGCAACTGCTGACACGATTGCCAGCGCTGTTGCAAGCGGTACCGCTCTTACCCGTTTTATCGGTGTTCAAGTATCACCAGTAAATGCAACGGGTATTCCGACCACGGTACAGACGGCGACGGTCACCTTTACTTTGACGGTCAACTAACCGGCAAAATCGTTGTTGGGCCTGCAATGTGGCCCGTTATGAATTGGGATGATGAGAGTATGTGACCATGACCTTAGACGCCAACCCCTCCCCGTCGTCGAGTCCGGTGGGAAGGTGTATTGGACGTCGTGTGTCTGGTCGCATAAAGCTCTCATCATTCTTTTTTTTGTAGTACTCGCCGTAGCGCGGCAAGCTCATGGCGCTCCAGCCTTCGCATTGCAGCAAGCGCCCGGCGCGCTAGGCGGCACACTGGTTGGAAGTAACTACCTCAATACATTCGGAACCATGAATGCGCTGGCCCTGGGCACGCCGCAAGGCGGCCTGACCGTGACGGCGCTAACCAACGGCGCTATTTATTTCACACCATTTCAGGTGCAATTTACGGGGCTTGTGACGGGCCAAAGAGCCTCGCTCACAGCATATGTAAGCACCAACTTTGCTCATCCTCTGGCGTTGGTCGTCCAGAATTGCCCCAGCTCTTTGACCTGCACAACTGCCACTGGTTTCAGCACCATGTCAACCGTGCAGGGCGCGCCCAGCACAGTGGTTGCAAATTCGGGCAACGCTACCGTGGTTGGCGGCATTGGGATTTTTGTTCCTGACAATGATGGCGCAACGGCCTTTTCCGGCGTCGATAACGGAGCGATTGTCACTTATGTGATGCGGGACGTAACGAAAAATACCGTACTGCAAACTGCAACGTGGTCTTTCAACGCAGCGCCCAGCACGACTCTGCAAACGGCGGTGCAGTTAACTCTGGGCACCGCAACCGGCGGATTGACTGTTACCACGGCAAACGATTACGCCATGAGTTTTGGCAACGTAAACGGTCTTGGCTTTGGCCCTGCCGCGGGACTTACCACAGTGGCGGCAACCGGCGGCGTTGTTTATTCCACGCCTTATTTACTGAAGCCGGTATTTACAGATTTCAAATCGACCACAGCGACGATCAAAGTTTTTGTCAGCTCCAATTTCGCTCATCCCACGGCCATGGTCGCACGCGATGGCGCTGCCAGCACAGGACCGTTCAATAACATTGGCCTGACTGCCGCGACGGCAACACAAATTACAGCCGCCGCTATCAATCGAAGTTCCATCACACGCTTTCTTGGTTTGTTTATTGCCCAGATAAATGGAAACACTTCTTTCCGCGGTGGTGACAACGCAACCCTTACTTTCACCATGACGGTGCCTTAATGAAGACTAAAACAACAAGACGCTATCTGTATTTGTTCGCTGCCCTGACTGGTTTCACCCTTGCCGGCACGCAGGCCCATGCGCAGTCTCTGGGGCTGGCCCCCGCGCAGGTGGTGGAAAAATTCAAGCCCGGCGTTCCGTTCGAGTTCGATCTTTCAACTGTAAACACCGGTGAGAACGCCGTGGACATGAGCGTGGAGATTACTGATTTCTGGTACGACGAAAAGAATGAAAAAGTTTTTTCATCGCCGGGAACCTCGCCCCGCTCCGCCGCCAACTGGATACAGTTTGTGCCAGACCATTTTGAAGTTGGTCCGCACGGTACGCAGAAAATGAAAGCCATCGTGACGCCGCCATCGGACGCAAAGGGTGGCTATTACGCGACCTTGTTTGTGCAGTCCAAGCCGCAGCTTTCCTTTCCCAAAGGCGATGGCAAAGGCGTATTCACCAGCATGCGCATCGGGTGCCTGGTGCTGCTCAAAGCCGAATCGACTGAAGATTACAAAATTGAACTGAGCAATGTGAAGCTGACGCCGCCGGCGGAAACTCACGGCCTGGACCTGATTTTTGATCTTTTAAATGCCGGCAACACGCATGTATTCCCGATGGCCCGGTTGGCCGTGCTCGACGCAAACAGAAAGCTTGTAGCCAAGGCTGAAGGTGATGAAAAACGCTTTTTGCCCGGGCAAAAAAATTCCATGCATGTTGGCTGGGCAGGGAAGTTACCCGCCGGACCTTACACCGCCGTGCTCACCGTGGCTTACGGTGAAGACCACATAGAGACGCAGCAGATCGCGTTCAGCGTACCCGCGCAGTAGGTATTTGAGACTTGAGATTGAAACGGAACATAACGATTGTCGCGCTGCTTGTCAGCCTGCTCGCAATGTGCACGCCTGGACCTGTTGCAGTCGCACAATCCGCTGACGCTGGCTTGCCCACACTGGTGGAAGTCTATTGGCAATCGTCACGCACGGTTGCAACGCCCGGTCTCTCAAACCTGATTGTTCTGGATACTGACATTGCCCGCGTTGAAACCACTATTGACGGGCTCCAGGTTTTTGGTCTCACCCGCGGAGAAACTGTTTTGCTCGGCTACCTGAATGAAAAGCCCGTCAGCATACGGCTGCGTGTGGTGCAGCGGCCGCAAGTGGTGCTTCCGCCTTCTGAGCTGCGCCGCCAGAGCGAGATGGCGCAGGGAAGTTTTGGTTCCAGCGTGCAAATTGCCAACACCGGCGGCCAGACAACTGCGGCAGTTGTAAACGATCTTTACTGGACGCAGCTTGCCGGCGCGCAAGGCCGCTTGTATGTAAATACGCAGGTGGAAGACAACGATCTTGAGGGCGGACATGCTTTCAATTTTCGGCACGGAACCATTGCGTATCGCAGCCCCAGCATGGACGTGAGCTTGCTCGACAACGTGGTAAGCCTGACGAACAATGGCACGCAGCGTTATGTGAGCCCATTCGCGTATGCGGACTCAGTTGAACTGCGCGGCGCTCAGGCTACATTCCGGCGCGGCGACAACCAGTACATGTTTTTTGGCGGATCAACCGTTCCGTTTTATTTTCTGTCGCTTGGCAACACGCACGATATTGGCGGCTTCTCCTTCAGCCGCAAGCAGTCCAAGAACTTGAATTTATTTGCCACGACCAGCTACATTGATTCGCCCGTGGACTTTCTCAATCCCACCGGCGGACGCCGCAATGACCTGATGCAGACTGGCGGCTTTAACTATCAGCTCAGCAACGAATGGACCTTCCAGACCACTGGCGGCGTGAGCACGCACGGCGGCATGGGACGCGGCGACCTCAATTACATCAGCCGTCGACTTACATTCTTTGCCTCTGGCGGCGCGTCTTCCGTACTGTTTCCGCTCAATCGTATTCAGTCTTTATTTTCCGGCACAACCTCAGCCAAGGCCGGAATTACTTATGGATTGACGGACCGC
>DASZMF010000960.1:0-1668 GCA_035552035.1 Candidatus Angelobacter sp. | reverse complement strand
CCACCCTACGGATCTGAGTTTCCACCACGAGACGATGATCCTGGCCAACACACCTGCTTCGGAGATGCGCAACAAGAAGCGAGGCAGCGATAGTGCAACTCCTTCGAGTGCCCATCCTCCACCCACCCCACAGTTGTCTGTGCCTCCAACACCCATCAGCCAGACCGCTCGAGGATCTTCGACACAGTCGCAGAAAATGTGCTTGGAAGGCAACGAGTTGTACACGTTTCAAGCGGACATGCTTATGGCTACTGCACCACCATTATATCTCGAGCCAGTCGACAATCCACAAGACTCACAGAAGATTCTGGATATGCTCTCACATCCGCTACATCAAGAACAGCCACCATCGCCGAAGACGCGCAAGAGGACTACTGCAGAGGTGGCCGCGGAAGACGCACAAAAGCAAGAGACGGAGCGGCGCATGCTCATTATGGACGACCGCATTAAGCCTGCGGGTGCAGGAGCCGCCCAGAACGACAACCAGACTGCGCCTTCATCCTTGACGTTCTCGCGTTTCAAGACTATTGACATGGTTCGCCAGAAGCTCGAAGAAACCGAAAGAACTAAGAAGGAAGACGAGTTCCGAGCTTCGGCAGAGAAGAAAGCGCAAGAAGAGGCGGCTGCGATACAGCACAAGGCCGCCATGGCGCAACGGCAACGTGAAATGATAATGGCGCAGCAGCAGCAAGGCAACCAGGCACAGAACTTGATGATGCAGCATCAGCAAAATCAGCAAAATCAGATCAGAGCTCGTGCAATGGCGGCCGCGCAGCAGCAGGCCCAGATGAATGCGCAGAACCATGCGCATCCGCAACAAAACGCCATGATGCAAGCCCAACAGCAGAACTACCCGAGCCAAGTGTCGATGCCACAGTCCAGTCCTATTGTGAGAAACCAGACGCCCATGGTGAACTCGTCGCCAATGATGCCGCAGGGAGGCTTTCCGATGGTCCCCACGTCTAGCCAGGGCGGAGGTGCCGGTAGTCCTCCCAGGCCGCAATCTGCTGTCATACAGAACCCGATGGCACGCCAGGTTAGTCAGCAGCAGCAGCAAGGCAGTCGTAATGGCACCCCGCAGCTTCAGCAAGGCACACCGAGTATGGGTCAGGCTATGCCTAACAGACAGATGGCTCAGACTCCGCGCATGCCGCCAGGCAGTCCGGCTCCGCCCGGAATGCAACAAACTCCTACCATGGCAATGCAGACGCCGCAGATGGGCAATCAGACTCAATTCACGCCAGAGCAGATCCAAATGCTCCAACAACAGCACCGCAACACCATGGCCCAGGGTCAGCAAATGGCGGCTGGGCAGGCCGGCTCGCCAACTCAAAACATGACGCCGGAGCAATTCCAGCACATCCAGAACCAGCGGCGCCAGCAACAGCAGCACCAGATGATGCAGCGTCAGCAAATGTTGCAAACTCAAGCTAATAATGGAGACCAGGGTGCTGCCGCACAGCTACTGCAATTGCAACAGCAGCAGCAGCACAGACAGGCAGCTGCCCTCGCACAGCAACAGCGGAACCAATTGATGCAGGCACAAATGAACGCTCAAAGGCAGGCCCAAGCTGGCAGTCCCGGGATCATGCCGCAGCAGACACCCCAAATAGCTCACGCGCATCCTCAGCAACAGGGTAACATGCAAGACCCAAGCCAAATGACGCA
>DASZMF010000959.1:0-2937 GCA_035552035.1 Candidatus Angelobacter sp. | reverse complement strand
ACGGGAAAGTAAACCTCTCTCTTTCGCTGCCGACAAATGGATGGAGAGACAACGGCGTCTATTTGTCTGATACCGATCAGATCATCGTACGAGCCAATGACAAGCTCCAGTTGCTACAGTCAGGAGCAAATGCGGAGAACGCCTCCTGGACGATGATTTCTCCATGTGCTCTGCGCTGCCGAATCATCCAATCGCCCGACCGGCGAACGCTGCTGGTTGGCACATGGGATGTTAATCCTCCTGCAACGGTTCTTGATCTTTCACGGTTTCCAACCGCACAACGATGTGAAAACCCGCCTACGCCTTACTCGATAGATTCAATCACTGACAAATTTGCCTATCACACAGGTGTGAACCGGCAACTCGAACATTTTACTTCCCGTTGGCCCTTGTGTGATTACGAACAACATGTGGAGCTGCCCGTCCATATATTGGGACGTTATACGGTTCTGAATGACGAGTTTTTCATCACAAATGTCGATGAAAAAGCTGACAAATATACCAACAGCCACTTGCATGTGGTCTCATTTGAAGGACGTCTCAAATTTCGGCAGGCAATGGCTAAGCACGAGTTCTGGGCTAATTGGTTTGTACCAATCCGAAGCAGCGAGCACGGAACCCGAATCGCGGTGGATATTATTACCATTCGAGGAGTTAACCGGATACTGGATTTATCAGGACATATAACAGCCCGCAAGATCGCCGTTTATGACATCGATACTGGAAAGCAACTTGTATCCATACCGGTTAACAAAAAACATTATTACCGCTACGAATTTGATTTCAGCCCTGATGGACGCCGGCTTGCCATTTTGGAAGATGATCTCGTCAAAGTGGTGGACATAGAATAATTCTTGCAGAATGGTGCTTTTATTTTGAGCACTGAGAGCGAACCAGCCAATACGCAACACTCAACACCACCAGATAAATCCCTGCACTCTTCGCAGCCACGCTCGATTGCGACACCCACCATGTACACGCAATCGACGCCACAATCGCAATAAACCCAAAAATTGATCCAACGGCTCCCAGCGGTGAGCGCAATCCAATCTCTTTTAGCTGCGCGGCAGAAACTGTGCGGCGGAAGCGGACATGCGCCAGCAACGAGATAAGCCACGCCAGCATTCCGCCTACGAGAGATGCATTGATGATGTAAAGATAAGCGTTGGCTGTGCGCAGTTGCAGAAGAATAGCCGCAACAATTCCCAGCATCGACGCCACCAACGCACCCATGGGAACTCCGTGCTGATTCAGGACGCCCAGGCGTTTAGGCGCATATCCGGCGCGGGAAATAGAAAACAACATGCGTGACGTAACATAAAGACTGGCATTCGCCGCCGACAGCGCCGCAGTGAGCACCACAAAATTCATCATGAAGCTGGCGGCAGGAATTCCAGCCACTTTAAACACCGTGACAAACGGGCTCTCTGAGATGCCAGCGTTTCTCCAGGGCATTACGCCCACCAGAACGGCCATGGCCCCCACGTAAATAAACGCCAGCATGGCAAAGGCGATGCGCGTGGCTCGCGCCACTTCTTTGCTGGATCGCGCTTCACCAGAAGAAGTGGCCACCATTTCTATGCCGAGAAAACTATACAGTCCAAAAGAAATTGCCAGCAGCGGCGCGGGCCAGCCTTTGGGAGCGAAGCCGCCTTGCGCCACATATTGTGGCTGCACTTTTCCCGCAAAAAGCAATGCCGCACCGATGACGATAAATACAAAGATGGTGACAACTTTCACCAGGGCAAACCAGTATTCAAACGTCCCATAGTAACCGACGGAGAAAAAATTAATGGCCAGGAGAAACACGGCAAAGATCACCATCCAAACCACGGTTGGCACTGCGGGATACCACTGGCGCATATAAGTTGCGGCGGCAACCACTTCAGAGCCAATGGCAATCACCACGGAGAACCAATATCCATAGCGCGCAATGAAACCTGCCCAACGATTTACATAAAGCTCGGCATAAACGCCGAATGATCCGGCTGCGGGATGGACCGCGGACATTTCTCCCAGCGCCATGGCGACAGTAAAGGAAATGAGCGCGCTCAAAATAAAAGTAAGCACCACGGCCGGCCCCGCAACCTGTATGGCAGCGCCGGAACCCAGCAGAAGTCCGGTGCCAATAGAGCCGCCAACGGCCACCATGGCCATTTGCCGGGAGGTCAATTCTCTTTTTAATCCCTGCTCTGGTTCAGTCATTGGGGAAAGTTATAACGGTTGTCACAGCGGATTGCCAGATTCGTTTGCTTTCATTGGACCGTTCCCGCTCTATGTGAATTTCTGCCATGGTGTAACTACCGGTATATCTAAGGATTGAGTGCTCCGCGAATTCCGCATAGAATTACATATCTCAGCCTCGGTGCGTCTCGGCCTGGCCTGTGCGGGAGCACTCTGAGGAACTGGACCCATGGCGGACATCTCCAAAAGACTGGAAAAAGCGGAAAAGTACCTGCAAAGAGGCAAGACTGAGCCTGCTTTGGAAGAGTACCTGGACATTCTTGAGGATGAGCCAAGGAATGACCATGTGCGCCAGGCAGCTGCCGATCTTTGCCTGGTGCTGGATCGCCGTCCGCAGGCCGCGGAATTATTCAGCGGATTATTTGAACAGGAATTTGAAGCCGGCGAGAGCGCTAAAGGGTCAGTCACCTATAAAAAGCTTTGCAAGATCACCACTCCCACGCCGATGCAGACATTCCAGTATGCCCAGCTCACGGAAAAGCGTGATCGCAAGGAAGCGCTGGAAGCCTATCAAACGGCGCTGCAGGGTTTTGAACGACAGAGAAAAGACAAGCTGGCTCTGGCTGCGTGCAAGCGCATTGTGGAACTTTCTCCCACAATAGAAAACCTTCAGCTTACGGCAGAAAAAGCGGCTGCCCTGGACGAAGGCAAGACCGCTGCTTCCAACTTTGTGCAGCTTGGTCTGCTGCAGGA
>DASZMF010000958.1:0-2909 GCA_035552035.1 Candidatus Angelobacter sp. | reverse complement strand
ACCACGGATTTTACGCGGATGGTCGCGGACCGGGAACAAAACTGGATTCACCGCGGAGGCGCGGAGACGCGGAGGAAGTCGTAGTCGGGAAAAGCTCCGCTTCGCTGCGCGCGGGCCTGCGGCGCAAGGAAAGAACCTGGCCCCCTCTGAACGCCCGACCGGATTTATGACCCTGCCCCTTGGTGGGTTAAGATCGTCAGAGCGACAATCGTGCATATGGTTTTCGGTAGAAAGCGTCGCGAAAAGTGTAGTTAGTTACCGTGGTGGGAGATTCTAGCGGCTCTCAGGCAACCAAAGTTCCCGGAAATGGCTTCCATAGCAATCACATGGGACAGACATTGAACAGGTTGTCGAATAAAGAACAGAGCGGCCCGCAGCTTGTATCCACCATGGGCCACAAGGGTGCCGATAGTGAGATGGCCACCCGGAAGATTGCCAATACAGCGCCGGGGCAGCCATTTATCGTGGCCAGAGAGACCCGGCCAGACAACGAAGCAGCTACTACGCCGCATCAAAATGATCAGCGGCCTAATAAGGGCAAATTGACACAAGCTAAAAAAGTAATCGCATCCGGAATGTCCGAGGCCGAGGCGATTGACCTAGCCAAGGGTGGTGACGCGCAGGCTTTTGAGGGTCTTTATGGACTCCATAAGCGTCGCGTCTATTCGCTGTGTCTGCGCATGACTGGCAACACGGCTGAGGCTGAAGACCTGACGCAGGAAGCCTTCTTGCAGCTCTACCGCAAGATTGCCACGTTCAGGGGCGAATCGGCGTTCTCTACCTGGCTGCACAGGCTGGCCGTAAACGTGGTGCTGATGCACCTGCGCAAGAAAGGCCTGCCGGAGATATCGCTGGATGAGGCGTTGGAGCCGGCGCATGAAGACGGCCCGAAGAAGGATATCGGCGCACGGGACAATGTGCTGGCCGGATCGATTGACCGCGTGAATCTGGGTCGGGCGATTGAGAGCCTGCCGCCAGGCTATAGGATTATTTTCGTCCTGCATGACGTTGAAGGTTATGAACACAACGAAATTGCCGAGATGATGGGATGTTCGATTGGTAACAGCAAGTCCCAGTTACACAAGGCGCGCATGAAACTGCGTGACCTGTTGAAACTCAGTAGAGCTGAAAAGGCCGCCCGCAGATAATAGGCTGCGGCTGAGAAGTGAGAGTGAATCCATGGCGCGGGTAGCAACAGGAAGAGAGTGCGTTGTGGGTTTCCCTGCATAGCAAGTCGGGAGAGGATAAAAATGAATTGCCAGCAATTCCAGGAAACACTGCCGTTCATCATTGAGAGCGGTGGCACGGGAGAAGACGAGTCGCATTTAAAGACTTGTACTGACTGCGCCTCATTGGTGCAGGACCTGCGCTATATCGCCGAACAAGCCAAATTACTATTACCTATGCATGATCCGAACCCCCGCGTTTGGCAAGGAATTAAAAATTCTTTGCAGCGCGAAGGGCTCCTGGAGGGTCGAATGTCCCCCCAGGGACATTCATCGAAATACTCGACCCCGCAACAAGCCAAAACCTGGACGCCCCTAGGCTCCGTTTTAGCTCTTTTGGCGGTAATAGCATTTGCCGCCGCACTCTTTAATTACAACTCAAAACAGTTGCCTCCAATGCCCTTGTCGGCGCAAAATAGCAGCGCAGAACCAGCACAATTAAATAGCGACGACAATCGGCTGATCAGCCAGCTTTCTGAACAGTCTCCGGATGCACGCAGCGCCTATGAAAGCAGCCTGCGTGACGTGAACGCATATATCTCTGACGCTAAAAAAGCGGCTGAGAGCGATCCCGAAGACGCGACCGCGCAGGAACTTCTGCAGGACGCTTACCAGCAGAAAGAAATGCTGTACCAGATGGCGACCGCCCGTTCGTTGCCTTAAGCACTGAAGCGCATCAGGAGGGCTCGAACCGGCATGTTTCAAACACCTACGTTGAAAGCGACCACCAAGACTTACTTCGCAGCATCCCGCAGCCGGCATGCTTTGCTGCTCACCGCCGCAGCCGGTTTGACGCTTGGTCTTTGCCTGACCGCATCAGCCACAGACACGCACAAAGAAGCCAGGCTTGATATTGCCTCCGGCGGCTCGCTCAACATCGTAAACAGCGCCGGCTCCGTCAATCTGCACTCCGGCAGCGGACACCAGATTCTGGTCTCCTACACCGTCCACTCAGATAAAGTTGAAGTCGACCAAAATTCCAGCAACAACAAACAGCGCGTAGAACTTCGCACGCATGCGCTAGCTGACCAGAAGCCCACGGCTGACGAAGCCAGAGTTGATTACGACGTAACCGTTCCGGCTGGCATTTCCGTGAACGTAACCACAGCATCCGCGCCCATCACCGCAGACAGCCTGAGCGGCGACATCGGCCTCTCTTCTGAAACCGGACAGATCAACATCACCAATATTGCCAAGTCGCATCTGCGCGTCCGCAGCATGACAGCCTCAGTCGGCTTGGCAAATGTGACCACCAGCAGCGTGGATATCCAGTCAGCCGGCGGCCCCGTCCAGCTTAGAAGCGTGACCGGCCAGCGTGTTTCCGTCGGCACCACCAGCGGCGACATTAGTTATCGCGGCGATTGCTCCGGCGGCGGCGACTACCTGCTCACCACGCACAGCGGAACCATTGACATGATTCTGCCGCCCACGGCCTCCGTTGATCTCACCGCGCGCTCAACCACCGGCACCGTTGACAACGCATTTCCTATGCAGGAAAAACCTCATCACACCTTTCCGCCTCAGCAAGGGCGTTCCTTTGCAGGTACCTCTAATTCCGGCTCATCTTCGGTTGAGCTCCAGTCTTTCAGTGGTAAAATTCGCGTGAAGAAGCAATAGCGGCAACACTCTCAAAAGAAAAGGTTTTATGGCCCGGCGAGCACACGCCAATCGATGCGTGGTCCT
>DASZMF010000957.1:0-5538 GCA_035552035.1 Candidatus Angelobacter sp. | reverse complement strand
CCTGGAACTCCGCAGCGCTATGGCGTGCGTGGCATTCCAACACTGCTGATCTTTAAAGGCGGCCAGGTGCAGGAACAGATTGTGGGCTACGTGAGCCGCGAAGTGATTGAGAAAGCGCTCAACAAGCACGTAACAACCTAATTTTTTGCAGACGAAAAAGCCCGGTCGCGGCCGGGCTTTTGTTATTGCAGATTTTGCTGTGCGGACTCTTGTTAGTATTTCCGCAGGACGCCCACCACCCTGCCCTGCAAGGCCACCGATTTTGCCGGTACCATAATCGGCTTCATCGCGGCATTCGATGGTTGCAGCCGGACGTTCACGCCTTCACGGTAAAACCGTTTCAGAGTGGCATCTGTGCCATCCACCAGCGCAACCACAATTTCGCCATCGCGCGCGGTGTTGGTTTTCTCTACCAAAACATAATCGCCGTCCACAATGTGCTCATCCTTCATGCTCTCGCCTTTGACCTGAAGGACAAAAACATCTTTAGAACGGGTGATATCGCCAAGAGAAATGGTTTCTGGATTTTCCACGGCCTCAATCGGCTGGCCAGCGGCAATGCGGCCCAGGAGAGGCAACGCAAGCTCCTTCGGAGGGACCCGCTTGAATATGCCACGGACGGGCAATACGTCAATGGAGCGGCTGCGGTTATAGTCCCGTTTGAGCAGCCCTTTTTTTTCCAGGTTGGAGATGTGCTTATGCACGGTTGCCAGCGAGCTTAATCCCAGCCCGTCACCAATTTCCTCAAAAGAAGGTGAGTAGCCGTTGCGCTGGATAAAGTCGTGGAGAAAGTCGTAAACCTGCCGTTGCCGTTTAGTTATCGCCATACAAGCGAAATATTAACGAACCAAAGGCGAACCGTCAACTAAAATGGTGCAGTTTTTGAAAAAAAGAACCAAATTCCTCAACTCTGGCTATCTCACTGCCGTCCCGGCAGGCATAGTGGCCAGGATTTCATCCACTGTCTTGAGCGCCTGATCAATCTCTTCCATGGTGTTGTAAAAATGCGGAGAAAAGCGCACACCAGCCCGGGGACGGTAATCCACTACAACATCCCGCCGCAGCAATTCCTTGCAGACTTCCTTGGCGTTCGGCATATTAATCGCCACAGTCCCGCCGCGCAGTTCTGGATCGCGCGGAGCATTCACCTGCCATCCGCGCTGGTCCGCCAGCTCAATCAATCGGGCGGTCAGCTTTTTTGATTTCTCCCGGATGCGCGCAATCCCGGCTTCGCGGATAATCTTGAGCCCCGGCATGGCCGTATAAAAGCCCGGCACATTGGTTGTCCCCTGCATGAAGCGGAAGGGCGCGTCTGCATGCTTGCTGGGGCCAATCTCAAATTCAAAGGGATGCTCGTGCGCGAACCATCCAGTAAAATCTGGCTCCAGCTTTTTCCCCAGATCAGGGCGCACATATAAATACGACGTGCCTGCGCCACCGCACAGCCACTTAAGCACGCCGCCTACAGCAAAATCAACGTTCAGCGCCTGCACATCTACCGGCACATTTCCTAGCGATTGAAAGCAATCCAGCACCACGCGCGCTCCCACGCTGTGTGCTTTTTCAATAATGGCTTTCACGTCCTTGATATATGAGCTGCGGAATACCACGTGCGAAATGGGAACGAGCAGCGTCTCTTCATCAATTGCGTCAATGATTCGTTGCGTAGGAACATGGACGCCATCGTCCGTCGGGACCATGTGAACCCGAGCGCCGCGCGACCGCTGGCCTTCCCAGAAATACATGACTGAGGGAAAATTCATGTCGCTGTAAACCACTTTATTGCGCTTGCCACTGAAATCAAAACAACTGGCTATGACCGCCTGGCAACTGGTTACATTCAAATGCGTGCTCACCGTACCTGGCTGCGCATTCATGAGCACGCCGATGGCGTCGCCCACTTCCAGCGCCATCATCCACCATTTCTCTTCCCAGGCACGCACGCCGCGCGTGGCCCAGACATCGCAGTATGAATGTACTGAGTCATACACGCCGCGCGGCATGGCGCCCAGCGAGTTGCTGATCATATAGATAGTGCGTTCAAGGATGGGAAACTCCGCGCGAAAGCGGAGCAGTTCGTCAGTTGTGGAAATCGTGGCAGTCATGGCGAAATAATTCTGCCTGAACATCTCAAGTTTGCACAAGATTAAGCCGATCTTATGAATAAGGTGGACTGGATCAAGAATGAAGGAATCCTCTGTTAGCGCACTGCTTTTTTGCAACGACTCACAACTGCTATGCACGGTGGACCGCGTGTTCAACGACAATGCTGTACTCACCGATGTTTGCCTGAGTCTTGACGGCGTGCTGGATGCGTTAAGAGAAGACACTTTTGACGTACTCGCGATTGATCTGGATGAACCCGAGGCCGCAGCGGTCATAAGTCTATGGAGCAACCGGGGGCCCAAGGCATCCAAAGTGGTGATTGCCTTTGCCAGCAAGGTGGAAACAATGCGGCAGGTGCGCGGACGGGTCCACTTCATGGTGCAAAAACCGCTGAGCACATCATTGCTGGGGCGGACACTCAAAGCTGCCAAGGGAACGCTTATTCAAAAGAGACGTGCAGCGCCGCGGCACGCAGTGCAAATGCCAGCGAAAATCTGTGTGATTCAGAACGGCAGCAAGCAGCCACTGTTTCGAGAGATGCTTCTGGATTTGAGCGCAGGTGGCTTCTGCATGAAAACTGAACCAGCCGTTGCCATGGGCACAACCGTGGAGATTGAGTTTGTGATTCCTGACACCAACAACATGGTCCGTGCCAAAGGCACCGTGATGTGGAGCGAGCTAACCGGAGTTGCCGGCGTGAAATTTACTTCGGTTCCACCGGCAGAGATGGTAAAGCTAAAAGCCTGGACGGAAGATGCTGCGAATATAGCTACCAGCATGCCAGCCAACGTGGCGGCAGCGCTAACAGACGGCAGCAAGAACTACGTGAGGAAGGGATAAGTCGTGAACGGGCCATTAAGGCTCTACTGGCGGAAGATTCGTGTTTTCCGCGTATCGCTGCCGCCAATGTTTTAGAAACGCAGGGTTTCGAAGTATTTTCCGCATCCCGATGGTGGAAGGGCGTTTAAAATCGCCGCAGACCCTCAAATCGACAATCATTCTGCTCGACATGATTCCGCCAAGAATTCAGGGGATGGATGTTCTCAAGGTGCTGCGCCAGAAAACCGGCCACGGCCCAAGCAGAGCACACTAAAGTGTGACGGGGCAGAGCCGATAGAAAAAGCATAGTTTCACCAAGGGTGAAGAATGCAGGCTCCTCTAACTGCGCTTTTGTTGTGCAACGATACCCAGGCGCTTCAGGTAATTGATCGCACGTTTGAGGACTATAGCGTCTCAACCTTTTTCTGCATGAACGGCCCAACGGCCGCGGTCTCTGCCAACCAGAGAAAATTTGACCTGTTGATGCTGGACTTTGACGAGCCCGGCGCTACTGACCTGATTGACTTCCGCGCCACTGACGTGTGGGGATATCCCAGCGTTGTCATCGCCATGGCCAGCGATCCAGAATCGATGAAGGACGTGCTGCACAAGCGCGTGCACTTTACCCTGCAAAAACCGTTTACTCCTGCGCTGATGGCCAACACACTCAAAGCTGGATACAGCCTGATTGTGCACGAAAAACGCACATCTTTCCGCCACCCTGTGCGTATGCAGGCGACAGCCAGCTATCTGGATGGTAGTGCGCGTCTTCCTATAGAAAACGCCATGGTGCAGGACATCAGCCAGACTGGTCTTCGCCTGCAATCGGATTCAACCGTTCCTAAAGACGCCGTGGTTTTCGTGGATTTTAAGCTGCCAGAAAACCAGACCACCATCAGCCTGATCGGCAAGGCCATGTGGAGTGACACCCAAGGCCGCGCGGGCATTCAGTTCCGCTTTGTAACACCGCTGGAACTCAAGAATCTGCGCGACTGGCTGACCGGGCAGTCACCGTGGGACGCGGAGTTGGAACCGCGTTCGCAGCAGGCATCCGATCCCACTTTTCCCAAACGGATCCAGTAGCCGTAACCTTTACTCCTGCTGATATTCTCCGCTGAAAATATTTCTTGCAGTGCGCAAACTTCTGTCTGCGCACACGCCGCGCGATGTTATATTGCATTTCACCACGATGCGAAAAACTCAACCTGGTCAGCGCCGCAAGCTGACAGTCTTGTCTCTGGCGGCAGCAACTTATTTCATGGTCTCAGGCGGCCCGTACGGCATGGAAGAACTCGTCCAGGATGCCGGGTACAAGCTCGCCATTGTTATTCTTTTTCTTACGCCGCTGATCTGGAGCCTGCCTACAGGTTTGATGGTCGGCGAATTGGCAGCCGCGCTGCCCGCTGAAGGCGGCTTTTACGTTTGGGTGCGGCGAGCCATGGGCCCGTTCTGGGGCTTTCAGGAAGCATGGCTCTCTCTGGTCTCCAGCATATTTGATATGGCCATTTATCCCACGGTGTTTGTGCTGTATTTGGGACGGCTGTGGCCTGCTTTGACCGCAGGACACAGAGGCGTGGCCATTGCCGTGGCGATGATTGTTGTCTGCCTGTTGTGGAATCTGCTCGGCGCAAAAGCCGTGGGCACCGGCTCTGTCTGGCTGGGCGTGGTGATGTTGAGCCCTTTTGTGCTCATTACTGTCTATGCATTTTTCCGCCACGTGACCATTGGCTCAACACCGCCCGCGCAAGGCAGCTTGCTTACCGGCATTCTGGTAGCCATGTGGAATTACATGGGATGGGACAACGCTTCTACTGTCGCCAATGAAGTTGAGAATCCGCAGAAAACATACCCGCGCGTCATGCTGCTGACGCTGGCGGCCATCTTTCTTTCCTATGTGATTCCCGTGCTCGCGGTGTGGCATTTGCATGTGCAAGCGGAAATCTGGGCCACAGGAAGCTGGGCGAGCATCGCCTCAATGGTTGTGGGGCCGTGGCTGGGTGCAGCGCTGGTGGGCGCAGCCATGATCAGCGAATTTGGCACCTTCAATTCGCTGGTGATGTCTTACTCCCGTCTGCCCGTGGCGATGGCGGAAGACGGACACCTGCCGAAAATCTTTACGCGCAAATTGAAGAATGGCGCACCATGGGTAGCGATCGTAATTCTGAGTATCACCTGGGCGGCGTCTCTGGGTCTGAGCTTTGACAAGCTCATCATGCTCGATATTCTGCTCTACGGCGCAAGCCTCATCCTGGAATTTGTGGCGCTCATTGTGCTGCGCATTCGCGAGCCACAATTGGCGCGTCCGTTTCGCGTGCCCGGCGGCATGGCCGGCGCAATTTTGCTGGGTGTAGGACCAACGGTACTTCTGCTGATTGCCCTGATTAAGAATCGCAGTGAACAGCTTGATCTGGGACGGCTGGGCAGCATGAGTCAGCTGGGCTTTGGATTGATTCTTGTGGTGTTGGGAGTTTTTTATTACTTTGCTGCGGGACGAGTTCCTGCGGAAAGTGCTAGCAAGGCTGCCTCTGAGATTCAGAAGTGAGGCTCTGAAATTCCGAAGCGAAGCGAGAAATCCTTTGATCTACAGGATAATTCTGGGTGTGCCCTCGAAAG
>DASZMF010000956.1:0-3948 GCA_035552035.1 Candidatus Angelobacter sp. | reverse complement strand
CAGATGGTTGCGCGCCAGTTGCGGCGCTGCTCGCGACGGGGCTATCGGCTTCGTCGGTTGAGACAATATAGTTGTACCACTTCTTCACCTTACGCCCCCCAGCTTGACTCTTTACTTCGCAATGCCATTCTGCGGCCCAACTCTTCGATTTCTTGCGTGGCCCTTTACGTCCACCGTTCAACTCTACTCATACGCACACCGGTCGGCAGAAGTTCGCTGCTCAACCCTGTTCTCAACAGAGCCCTGGACTTTCATAAGAGTTGATGTGCTGATCTGGATAGGAAAAGTACTTCTGAATTGTAGTCCTTGTCAAATCCATTTGCGTCTTTCTCCTCAGGTACTTGCCCCGCCGGCAATGATTATAAAAACGTAACCAATAAGTACCAAGAACAAAACCGCTGCAACTGGGTTACATGCTTATTAGAGCGGGTATATTGCGGGAAAGCAATTCAGCTACAATGAGCACTTTCACCGTTCAAAATGACGCGATTTTTGAACAGACAAATCTCAAATTCTGGATTACCCTGTGCCCGCCAAAACTCTTCCCGTAGTCCTTAGCCAGGTGATTGAGGCCAAAGCCGAGTACGATGTTCGGCTGCTGGCGCAACAGCTTGGCACCAACTATCGGTCATTGATGTACTGGATGCGCGGTGACCGGCATTTACCCGCGTATCTGCTGCCGCGGATATGCACTATCCTGCATAATTACGAACCTCTGGATCTACTGGAGAGCCAGGCCGGCCGCGTGGCGTTTAAGATACCCGAGCCCAAGCTGACGTCAGATGAAGAGTTCAAGGCGATTTCCAACCTGCTTAGGGATGTGGGTGTCGCGCTGGAAAGTATTGCCAACACCATGGCCGACGGAATTGTGGAAGAAGAAGAATTGACGACGACCATCCCGAAGCTGGAAGCAGTGATACAGGAATGCGCTTCATTGAAATATTGGCTGGAGAATGCGGTGAAGAAGCGGAAGAAGAAGTGATTTACCGCAGAGGGCGCTAAGGAATTGGGAGTTTGGGGTTTAGCGAAAGTCCGGGTCTTCTGAGATGTGTGATATTGCTTCTACCAGCATGAAGCTGGCGGCTTTGCCACAGCATGAGCAATGCGGAAAGAAAGAGCCTTTGCGCAGCCACAACTCGGCGATGTCGGCGCAGTCGTCGTGATCGGGCCTCCATATGCCGGAAACCGGAACGGTTGCTCCGCTGAGCAAAATAATTTCACCCGGATTTTCGCGGGACATTTCCTGCGACACTTTATTTCTCCAATTTATCTGGCGCATTTTTTTAACACGCTTCTAATACAGTAATTAAGGCAAGTGGATTGCCACCGTATGCAGTTGAAAATAAATGGCGGGCAGAGCTGCTGAGCAGCAGAGACTTGTATTTTTTCCCTACACTTTAGGTCTTTTCGACATCAGACGCCAAGGTTGCCTGAGATCTCTTCAATATGGTCATACGTGTAGGCAACAGTGCGGTCGAGCAGAAAAGAATAAAGCTTGAGGCCGCCCGCAAGAACGCCGATGCCCAGCAGCAGCGGCAGCCATGAAAGTTTCCAATACCAGCCGGCGAAGGCGATCATGCCGGTAATCGCCATGACGGGCAGCACGACAAGAAGTGAGGCAATGCCAGCGGCGTTGGATGCCATCTTGGAGTTCATCTGCGAGAGCTCAATGCGCTTGGGCCAATAGACGGAGATAAGATTTCCCGCGCCGAGCTGCAGAATAAGCACGGCGAAAAATCCCACGGTGACAGTGGCGACGTTTAGAAAATCAACATGCGCGATGGCAACCATGATTGCGGCGACGAGCAAGTAGAGAAGCGCAAGAAGTCCGCCGTGGGTCAGGTTCTTGGCAATAAGAACTTTGCGCAGCGGGAGTGGCGAGAGCAGCCAGCGGCCGAACGCTTCTTTATCCATGCCAAAGATGTTGTAACCCAGATTGGGCAGCGAGAGCAGGAGGAATCCGGCGAGGCCGGCCAGCATTCCGGCAGGTTTTGTGGCGAAGGAAAATTTGCGCGCCGGACTGTTGAAGATGAGCAAGAGAAAAATGATGGGCGGATAAATCAGTTGTAGTACCAGCCGGGAATTCTGGCGCAGGTAGTGCATCTCTTTTTCAATGATGGCGGAGGTGACTTCATCCACCACGGGAAGCCGCCAGCCCGGACGCACGGTGAGGTCGCGATGGACGGCATAGGCTTCGCTATAGATTTCGCCAAGAAAGACTGCGTGCAACTGGCGGAGCAGCAGCAGAAAGACGATCCCGGCAAGAATGAGCAATCCGGCCAGGGCACGGAGCGCGGTGGGGCCGTCAAAGAGAAAAATACGCGCGGTGAAGCCTGAAGGGAGGAAAGCGCGTGTCCAGATAAGTACAGGAAGAACCGAGGGCGGCAGCTTGACTGAGTGGTTGGCCACCATGGCGCGGGCTGAGAACTGCAACAGTTGCGGCAGCAAGAGCAGCACGAGCGTTATCAGCACCATGCGCTCGCGGCCTTTGCGCGTGCTCTGGAAACGTTCAAACAGGCCGACGATGATCCGGTTGCACAGCAGATTGAAGACGGCGAACAACAGAAAAGCCAGCGCGGCGGGAAGAGCCAGAGCAGGCTGCTGAATGACCACAGCCAGCCACATGCTGAAGAGCCAGACCAGGCAGGCAAGGGCTGCGGGATCGGAAACGCCATAAGCAAGATTGAGCAGAAAATATAGCCGGAAAGAAATGGGATAGCGCGCTACTTCACGAAAGTTCAGGCTGGGCGAGTAGCCTTCAAAAAGAATCGGAGCAAGTTGCCATATAAGGAAGAGCAGCAGCAAGAGCAGGTCGAGGAAGTCTGGGCGCTCTGCCTGAAACAGCGCATAAGTCCCGGCGAAGAATGCCGCACTGATAAGAAGAACGAAGCCTATGCCGAAGATATACCAGAAAATTTGCAGGCCGAGTTCGGCGCGGCGGTTGGGGCGGCGCAGGCCATTGGCAAAGAGCCGCCAGCGCAATGTGGCCAGCAAGATAAAATGATTGTTGGAGTCGGCTAGAGCCATGAGAGCACGTCCGCATCCTGCTTGGCTCCGCCCACGACCTGGAGAAATATTTCTTCCAGCGTGAGCGGGGAATGGTCATGCCCGGCAATCTGCACGCCGGCGCGCAGTTCTTCCAGTGAGCCGGAGGCAACGAGGCGTCCGTTTTGGATAATGCCGATGTGGGTGCAGAGCCGCTCCACTACTTCAAGCACGTGCGAGGTGAGAAAGACTGTGCCGCCGTGCGAGATGAAGCGCTGCAAAAGCCGCTTGAGAGTGGTGGCTGCCACGGCGTCAACGCCTTCAAAAGGTTCGTCGAGAAAAAGAATTTCTGGGCCATGGATGACAGCAGCCGCCAGTGCCGTCTTTTTCTTCATGCCGTGCGAGTAGTCGGCGACCAGCTTATCGGCTGAGTCGTTCAGGTCCATGAAGGTGAGCAGTTCGGCGCTGCGCTCCGCGGCTTTGACGCGATCAAGGCCGTACATGCGTCCGACAAAGTTCAGAAGCTGCGCGCCGGTAAGGCGCTCAAACAGCGCCAGCCCTTCCGGCACTACGCCGATGCGACGCTTGATCTCAACGCCATCCTGGGCCAGATCGCGGCCGAGAATCTGCACTTCACCACTGGTGGGACGCAGAAGGCCGGTGAGCATCTTAATGGTGGTGGATTTGCCGGCACCGTTGGGACCAAGGAAGCCATAGAACTGCTGCTTCTCCACGATGAGGTCGAGATTTTCCACGGCGACCAGCGGGCCGAACGTCCGGCGTAGCGCCCTGGTTTGCAATACGGTTTCAGCCACGTTGCTTTTTGCCGTCCTCAGGAGAGATAGGTGTTGGTATGAGCAGTTTACAGTATGGAGAATTGATTCTAGTGAAATGAAAGTTCAGGTGCTTGCGATTGCAGGCGACACACAGCCGTTGATTTGCGTCTAACCAACAAGCAGCCAC
>DASZMF010000955.1:0-12819 GCA_035552035.1 Candidatus Angelobacter sp. | reverse complement strand
CCTGCGTGAATACGTGTGCGATGTTCGGCACCAGTTCATTGCCGTCGCGCACCAGCGGATTCTGCGACTTTTTGCTGTTGGGCTGGCGCTGGCTGGCCAGTACCACAGAGCTCAACTTAAGCGGCGCTTTCTTGATATCGGGGACAACAAAATCAGTCTCAAACGATCCCAGCCGGCCTGTCTGGTTTTCCCGCACCACAAATTTGAAATGATATTTGCCGGTGATCAGCATGAATCCGGTTGAATACTGTACGTTCTTGCGCCGTACTTCCTGCGCAGCATCGAGCGAGAGTTTCACCGTCTCACGCACGCTGCCCACCGGACGCTTCAGTTCATCAATTACTTCGCCCAAAATATCGAGCGACGCTTTATCTTTGTCGCCGCCCTTGGTAAACGGAATCTGCGATCCCGGCACCACCAGCGCCACCGGCACATAAAAGCGGCGGTCATCCATGCGGAAATATGAAGCAGCCATATACAGGGCCACGTCAGTGTTGGGCAGCTCGGAATTCAGTTCATCTTCCATCTGCTGCTGCTTGTCTTCTGTGTTGAAGTGCTGAAAATCTTTGGGCGCATAGTAGCCTTTGCGGAATTCCATATTCAGCCCCGGACGGTTGACCTTAACTTGAATGTGCCGGTATTTACCATCGCGCAGCGGGCTGGTGCTCTTGTAACCCAGAACGTAATAGACAGAAGTGTCTCTCTGCACCCGATCAAAGACCTGGCCGAGATCGTTCGTATCCAGAAATGCCTTGCCGCCAGTGTCGCCAGAGAGCGTTGTGAGTGTTTCCTGGCTGGCAAAGTTGGCGTCCAGACTGTTTTGCACTGCTGCGCCGCTGTACATCGCTGTGCCGCGCAAGCTTGCGGTTGCAGCAGATCCTCCCGGCGGCTGGGCTTCCAGACCGCGCGCATCCAGCGTGTAAATGGCCACGTTCGCCTTGATGGCTGTATTAATTGCGCCGCGCAACGCTGCCTGGTTCTCAATGCCGGTCTGCGTTACGCCGCTACTGAAGTAGATGAGGGATTTCTTCTGGTTAAACTTTCCCAGTATCTGGGAGATCGACTGCAGCGCCTGCAATTTGCGGTCAGTATTGAACTGGTTGTATTCCGTTTCGTCCGGCGTATAAGCATTGCCGCTTTCTTCGATGCCATCTGAGTCGCCGGTGCTGCCGTTGTCCATGCCCTGGCCCTCTGAATGGGAAAATCGATTCAGCACGCGCAGCAACTGGGCCTGGTCGCCGGTGAAATCCTGGTCTAGTCGCAATGAAGAAGCCAGCGTGACAATGGCGATCAAGTCCGCCGAAGTCATTTTTGTCTGGACATATTTTCTGGCCGCCTGCATGGAGCGCTCTATCTCGTCCGGCGCCATGGACGTGAGGTCAAAGAAAAGCACGATCACACGCTTGTTGCTCAATGCCTGGTCTGCGTCTTTGGTGGTGAGGATCGGCTTTGTTGGAGTAGCAGGACCGTTTGCTGTCTGCTGCGCAGGGCCGGCGTTGGCTGGCAGAGGCGTGGTATCAAGGTTTTCAAAATCAAAGCTCGATATCTTTTGCGCTTTACCGTCTTCCAGTATCGTGAAATCGCCTTGCTTCAAGTCCGTGATGGGCTTGCCTTGTTTATCGCGGGCCACCACGTTCACCAGAACAAGCTCGCTCTCAACGCGCATCCGATAGAGCCCTTGATCACCTTTGGCGGCCTGCGGCTGCTGTGCCGGCGTTTGCGCCGTCGCGCTGGAGAATAACAGTGTGGCAGCCAACGCCGCAGCAACCATCTGCTGCCAACTGAAAAAGAATGTTTTACGAATAACCATCACTAAAACCTGTACCTTGCCGTGAGTTGTGCTTTGCGCATCGGGCCTGCCCCGATCACCTGCCCAAATGTCGGCGAGCCAAATGTTGAATCAATCGAGGTAAAATTTGCGGTGTTAAAAACGTTGGTGGCGGAAAGCCGCAGCTCCAGGCTCTGCATTTCTTTCATCTGGATAGTTTTTGAAACAGCCATGTTCATGGAAATGGTTCCGGGGCCGGTAATCGTATCGCGCCCAGCGGTACCAAAAGGGCCCGCCGGAGTCGCAAACGCATTGATGTTGAACCACTCCTGAATAGTTGGATCGCTCAACTGAATGGATTGCCCCGCCACAATGTCCGGACGCGCCGAGCCGGTAACACCGCGGCTCAAGTCCGTTGCCGTGCCAAAAAAGCGCGGTGAAAAGGGGAAGCCCGAAGCCAGAGTCACATTGCCGCTAAAGGCCAATCCTCCAAAGATTGATTGAGCAATGCCGTTGCTGGTCAGCCATTTTTTATCTTTGCCCAAGGGCAGGTCGTATAAGTAGTCGGCCACAAAACGATGCCGCTGATCAAAGCTGGAGAGACCGCGTTCGGCCGAAATATCCAGATCATTTTGCGCCACCACCGCTGCTCCGCCGCCGATGGAGGATGCATCGTCAATCGACTTGGAATACGTGTACGTTCCGCCCAGCGAGAGACCGTTCCGCAATCTCTTGCGCACGCGCAACGTCCCCTGGTGCATGATGGAAGAGCCTTCTGACGATTCAAATAGAAATGGCTGCACGCACGTGGCAGCCGCAATAGTCGTGGGAGTACACGCAGCAAAACGCGGACCTCCGTCGGGCAACTGGTCCGGCGCACGCACAATATCCAGGTGCGTTCCCTTGGATCCCGTATAGCCGATGTTGACCACTATGCCGCCTTTGGCTTCCTGCTGTATGTTCAGGTTCCACGACTGCACATAAGCCAGCCGGTAATTGGGATCGACAGCGTATGTATTGGTGATGTGATTGGCGCTGGCGGTGATCCCTGCAGGAAAACCGTTTTGTAACGTGAGCGCAGTTGGATCGCCGACTGGCGCCGGATTGGTTTGCGCCACGGCAAACGGCGGCTGAAAGCCGAGCTGTGTTGCCATTTGGCCGTATTGCCCAATGTTGTAATTGATGCCGTATCCGGCGCGAACCACGGTCTTGGTAAACGGCTTCCACGCAAGCCCCAGGCGCGGAGCAAAATTATTGGGATCAGGGTTGACCAGGCCATCAGGAAATTTCTTGCCCGTGATGGGACCAATCTGTCCCGGCAGAACCGGCGCTACGGCGCTGAAGTCAGGCGCGACATCCAGATTGACCAGCTGATTGCTCAACTCAATGAAGGGCGTCACATATTCATAACGCAAGCCAAGATTCAAAGTCAGGTTCTTGGCGATACGCCAGTTGTCCTGCGCAAAAAGATCAAAAGTTTTTGAGCGGAATTTATATTCGTCCGCACCGGACTGGAGAGAAGTTTCCTGAGCAAAGCCGAGCAGGAAGTCAGCCAGCGGCAGGCCGGTGGCTCCGCCGGTAAAGAAGAACGTGCCGCGAGCATTGGCTGCATTACTGGTATCGACCAGTTGTCTGCGGAAATCTCCGCCCCACGTGAAACCATGTTTGCCATGCGTGAGGCTCATGGAATCACTGATGGTAAAAGTCTGCGAGGTGCGCTGCACCGGCGTGAGGTCCTGCAAGCTGCTGAATTCCGGCGAGAGGTTGATGTTGGGCAAACCAAAATCAGCCGGCCGCTGCGATACGCCGTTGATCCCTAGCTGGCTTTCAATGTTGCTGCCGTTGGTGAAATTGTTCGTGGTGTTGCTGCCGCTGCGATTGTAAGTAAAGCGCAGCGAATTCAGGAACAGCCCTTTCACTGCCGTGTGGCCAAAGTTTGCGTTGTAATTTTTGGTTGACTGCTTGCCACCCAGTCCGGGGAAAGGATTCAACACCGAACTGCGAATATTGTTATAGATAAACGCCCCGTTGATGCTCTGCGACCATTTTGTGTCTTCTTTTTTCTGGTTCTGCTGTTGCTGGCGGCGCTGCTGCTGGCGAGCACCCCTGCCAAAGCCCACCTGCTGCGCCCCAAAGTTGTGATTCAGACGGATAAACCCTGTATCGCTATTAGTGGGACTGGCAGAGACAAAATGGAAGTTGCGGCTGTTTCCCGGCAGGTTTGGTGACGGAATAAATGAAAGCAGTTGCGCTGCCGCAGGATTGATTGCGGTAATCTGATTGTTTGCAATCGGCGTACCCGTTACGGGATTAATTAACTGTGTTGGGGTGGCGCCGGACAACAAGCTGGAAAAATCACCGCCGCGCTCCGCCGCTGTGGGGACGGTAGAAAAAACATCGTAAGGATTGGTGCTGCGCGATCCCGTATAGTTGCCGAAAATAAAAGTCTTCGTTCCGCCGTTATAAATATGCGGAATATTCAGCGGCCCGCCGATGGTCACGCCAAAGCGGCTCTGGTTGTAACTGGCTTTGCTTTCCGGCTGACCGTTGAGCGAATATGATTTCGCATCCAACCCGGAACCGCCATAGTTGTAAAAAATGGAGCCATGCGCTTTGTTCGCGTTGAAACCACGCATGCCGCGCCCACCGCCGCCGCCCATCATCACGCCGATTGGGCCTGCCCCGCCAAAACCGCCGCCCCCAAAACCACCGCCTCCCAAAGAAATCGGTCCGTTGCCCGCGCCTCCGCGCCCAGCCTGAAAATCAGCTATGCGGTCCTGCATCTCTCCGGGATCAAACATATTTTGTTCTGCGCGGCCCTGCGCTCCGGAGATAGCCACGGATTCGTTGCCGCCATCGGCCGCCAGTCCGGCGTTGGGCAAACCTGCGCCCGCTAGCGAAGCTGTGTCTGTGCCCGCAGACGCCCCGCCGCCAAGATCTGCTCCACTGCTGGAAAGCGCAAGCTGTTGGATGGCTCCGCGGCCGGCTGTGGCAAGTTGCTGTGCGCCTTGCTGGCGCTGCTCCTGCTGCACTTCTTGTTGTGCCGCTTTCTGCGCGCGCGAGAGCAGCACCATCGCCATCTCAGCTTTGCCATTTCGATTCTCGTCGTTAATTAATATCTCCTGCGTTAACGGGGCAAAGGCAGAGAACTCAGCTTTCACGACGTAACGCCCCTTGCCAGTCACAGAAATTTTGAATGTGCCATCCACATCAGTCGACGTGAAATATTTCTTCCCGGTCAGCGTATTCGCAGCACTCACGGCAACACCCGGAAGCGGCACATTGCCGGATTTCACCATGCCGGTGATTTCCCCGTAAGGCGCAGCCGCTGCGACTGAAGAAGCAACTGGCGATGGCGAAGCCGTTGGCACTGCTTCCTGCTTTGGTTGCGGCGTTTGCATAACTGGCGCAGGCTGGCTCGTCGATGCCGCGGGCGGAACTTCTTGTCCGCAGGCAGCGGACACCATGCTCAACACCATAGCCACCAATATTTGAGACGAATAACGCATAGTTTATTTTTCTGGCTTCTCTATTTAGGCGTTGGTGTAGTAGTTGGCACAGCAGGGGCCGGTGTGGCAGTTGAAGGCGCAGGTGTTGAAGGTGAAGCACTGTTCGGTTGCATCCGGTCTGGCATCTGGTTGCCGCCCGGGCCATTCAATCCGCGCATGGGCCGTCCGCCCACAACCAGCTCTTTGGGAACAAATGTTGTGCCTTTGAGTTCGCCGCGGCCGCGCACTGAGTCGCCCACTTGGATATCCGGCAGGGTAATGCTCGCGCCATCTTTTTTGAAAGATGTATTTTCATCCACTTCAATCTCTTGTGTCTGTCCATCTGGACGCGCAATGGTCAACTTCGTTTCATTGATGGCCTTGACCTGGCCAATAATAAATTTCTTGCCCATATCTTCCGGCTTAAATCCGGCTGCCCCACCGCGAGCGCCAGCACCACGAGTCCCACCTCCGGCAAAACGCTGCGCCATCTCCGGATTCACCACAGCCACCATTGCCGCTTGCATTACGCCGCTTTTAATTTCACCGCGCGCAAAAATGGTTTCGTCCACTTTGATCTCTTCCAGCTTGATGTGTTGGCGGCTCCTCGTAACGCGGGTCGCGTCACTTATTTTTATCGTCACGGATTCTCCGCCCTCCAGCTTCGCGATAGTCAGTGAATCCTTACTGATCGCCGTCACCTTGCCTATCATGTTTTCACCGGGAGGCATGGTTCTTCCGCCCTGCTCCTGCATTTGTGCCGTGGCCTGCAGCAAACCTAAAATCGTGATCGCCATCACCCAAAACATTTTTTTCATATTCATTTTCCCTGGAACAGGATTTTTATTTCCGAGTTTCTGAAGGTTTTTTTACAAAGACAAACCCCAGCTTGTAGGTGAGATTTAGCAACAAAAGTTTGGAAACTTAGTATAAGGAGCAACTCCCACTACAAGCTGTAAAAAGATTGTAAAAGAGGGAATTTACAAAACATTATGGGAAAGCAACTTGCCTGTTGGCTTACCTCTCCGCTGATCCCGCGTGATAAGCTTCTCTGTTTTCACTTTTATACTTATGAACAATTCAAACCCTTCTCACTTCGATCTTCAGGCTGCGGCCAAACAACTAATGCTGGAAAATGACTTTCGGCCGGACTTCGGGCCTGACGTTCAGCAGCAGCTCGCGCAAATCAAGTCCAGACCGCCACAGGCAGCCCCTGCCAATGTAAAAGACCTGCGCAACCTGCTCTGGTCTTCGATTGACAATGACACCTCGCGCGATCTTGATCAGATTGAATACGCAGAAAAACTGCCTGACGGCACAACGAAGGTGATGGTAGGCATAGCCGACGTGGATTCGTTCGTACCCAAGGGCACGCCGATTGATGTACATGCTGCAAGAGAAACATGTACGGTTTATACCGGCGTCCGCAATTTCTCCATGATTCCTGAAGAGCTTTCCACCGGCACCACTTCCCTGCTGGAAGTGGACGGAAAACTCAGCATGGTCACGGAATTTATTGTGGATGGCAACGGCACTGTAACGAAGCAACAAATTTATCCTGCTCTGGTGACCAATAAGGCCCAGCTCGCTTATCCGTCAGTGGGAGCGTGGTTGGAAGGGCGCGGGCCAGCGCCGGCGAAAGTTGCGGCATCGGCCGAACTGCAGGCCCAGCTGAAGTTGCAGGACCAAGTAGCGCAGGCGCTGAAAACCGAACGCCACAATCACGGCGCGCTGGACATTGAAACCATAGAAGTAAGTCCGGTCATGCTCAATGACAATGTAGTCGACCTGCAGAAACAAGAGAAGAACCGCGCTACTGAGCTGATTGAAGATTTTATGATCGCCGCCAATGGCGTGGTGGCGCGAACGCTGGAGCAAGCTGGGATTTCTTCCATCCGCCGCGTGGTGAAAACGCCGAAACGTTGGGACCGCATTGTGGCCCTGGCGGCTGAACATGGCGGCAAGCTGCCTGCCGAACCCGATTCCAAGGCGCTGAATGACTTTTTACAAATACGCAGGGCCCAGGATCCTGACCACTTTGCCGACGTGTCTTTGACTGTGATCAAACTGATGGGTTCCGGCGAGTACGTAGTGGAACGCCCGGGAGAGCCTTCACCGGGACATTTTGGCCTGGCTGTTCAGGATTACACGCACTCCACCGCTCCTAATCGGCGCTTTGCTGACGTGGTAACGCAACGTCTGCTGAAGTCCGTAGTTAGCCATCAGAAAAGTCCGTACTCAGACGATGAACTGTCTGCCATCGCCACCAATTGCACGACGAGAGAAGACGCAGCCAGAAAAGTTGAGCGCGGCATGACCAAGCGAGTTGCTGCCGTAAGTATGAGCAGCCGGCTGGGCCAGATCTTTGATGGAATTGTGACAGGCGCAGGCCCGAAAGGGACGTTCGTTCGCGTTCTGGCTCCGCACGTGGAAGGCATGCTGATGCACGCGCAAGGTGTGGACGTGGGAGATAGGCTGCGCGTTAAATTGGTCAACGCAGACCCGCATCGCGGCTTCATTGACTTTGTGAAAGCATAACGATTTTGTCAGGGCACAACTCTGGCGCGGTTTACACGTGTAATTCTGCACGCTCGTGTCGAGCCGCGGGCGGCGCGGCCCGGGGGATCGCTTCAGCTTCGTAGGGTAATATGGAATCCAGCCACGCGCTGAGAAATTTCTGCTCCTCCGCGGAGATGTCCGTAAACCTCACACCGGTTCGCCCGGATGCGCGCGTCCACATGACGCTGCCAGTTGTATGTATCAGTTCTCTGCCCTCAGGCAGATGAAAATCTATGTGCAGCGTAGAGCCCAGCGGCAGTATCTCCTGCGTTTGTATGCACAGTCCCGTCTGGCTTAGATCCAGGATGACCGGCGATTGCAAATTTTGCTTGCCTTGCTCCTGCACCAGTGCACTGGCAACCGGCTTGATCTGGACCGGATGGCGAAACGCAACCCTGCGTTCCCGGATCATGGTTCCATAAGCAGCGCGCAGACTGCGTGCCAGCAGGTCTGCCGTGAACGGCTTCTGCACGATGAAATGAATTCTCTTGCCGCGAACGTCTTTTACTTGCGCGCTGCGCAACAATGCAAAAACCATTTTCGGATTTAAACTCTCGCGGCCCCGGGCAAGATCAAGTACGCCCGGCAGATCATGATCAAAAATGCCGAGATCAAACTTGGTAGTTTTGATTACTTGCTCCGCCGCCTGCGCTGACGCCACCACTTTTACGTTCACTCCATGCTCTTCAAGAACCTTATGGGTGACGTTAAGCGGTCCGGGATCAGCCGACACTACCAGCGCGAAAAATGGCTCCATGAAAACACCTCAACGAGTGTTTCATCGGCTGGCCTGCCGGGAACTTAAGCCTTCCTATATGCCGCCGGAGCGCCAATAGTACAAGAGCTGTGCACGAGAATTGGTCAATACTATGAGCCGAACTATGCATCAAAAATAGGGCAATTCCTCAAACCGCTTTCCACTCCATCTGCCCTTACTGCCTCGTTAAAATTCTGCCTATTTTTCCCAAAACAGGAAAATCCAGTATCACTGGCCCAAAGCATGCATACCTATATTTCCAGAGCCGGTTTTTACTCTTATAGATAGCCGGAGAAAAAACAGTCCCAGGGACCTAGATTGTTGAAAAAGTGAGACTTGGAACTCTTAGGCAAGACTTAGAAGTTAATAAAGAAGCAAGTAACTTAGGTAATTATTGCACGAAGAGATCGAGTAACTAATTCACTGAATTTGGGAGACCAGGGACCATGGATGACGACCAGAAATGGCTAGAGGCAGCTGCAGGGATTGAACAGGATATTGGCTATCTGAAAGCGGCGATGAACGCCAGCGCCCTCTCTGATCTGGAACTGGACATTCAACGCTTGAAAACAGTCCTTTCCGTCTACCGGAAGAATGCCGCCAAGGGCGTTTCCTGGCCCAAACCGGACGATCTCTTTTGTATTCAAGCAATTCCCCAGGGCGCGCGGCAGGTTGCTACCGCCACCCGTAGAGACTTTAAGATCGCAGCACTGTAAAAGTAATTTTGCCTGGAGGCTGGTTATGAGAAAACTGAGAGTGCTGATTGGAAGTGCCGGATCGGTTTTCTGTGATGTTAGAAAAGCCGCGCTTGAGCATTGGGGTTGTGAAGTAACCGTTGCACCCGATGGCAAACAGGCGTGCGCCGCTTTGATAAGCGGCCAGTTTGATCTCTGCATTCTGGATTGGGACATGCCCAAAATGACCGGGCTGGCAGCCTGCCAATGGATACGCTCAGTGGACCTGAAATTCCAGCCTTACATTGTGCTGATGACGGCAAGAAATCATCCGGAGCAGGTTCAGTCGGCCTACAAGGCTGGAGCCAATGATTATCTGGACAAGCCTTTCAGCCTGGAAGACCTGCATTTCCTGATTTCAACGTTTGCCCAGAAGGTTTCACAGCAGGATATTATCTCGTGCGAACTCACGCACATGGACCCGCTGGAACTGTATCGCCGCGATCTGACTGCACCAAAAGTTTTCCGCACTTCTCAACTGTAGAACGCAACAGCCGTTTCAGGCTGTTGCGCTTCCACTGTCTCTCTTATCCGTTAAAACCGAACTCCACCAGTTCCCTGCGCAGTTTATCCAGGCACCGTCCACGAATAAAACCAATGGATCCTGTTGCCAATCCCATGCGTTTGGCAATTTCTGCGTAAGGCAGCGGCGGCTGTTCAAAGAAAAGCAGCTGCACTAACTCGCGATGCCGCGGCGCCAGCTTGGCCACTACATCACGGACAATCTGCTCCTGCTCAAACTGTTCCAGCGTCTCCACCGGAGGTATGGAGGCCAGCCCTTCGGCAACATCGGGCTCCAGAGCGTCCAGTTCAACGTGATAAGTTTGCTTCTTTTTCCAGCGATATGCCTGGCGAATGGATACGGTAATTAGCCATGACCGCAATGACTGCACATTTTTTAATTGCGGCAGGCTGTTCAATACCTCAATGCATACAGCCTGGAAAACATCTGCGGCATCTGCCGGCGAAGCGCCATATTTAAGCGGAATGGAATAAATCAGGCGCTTGTATTTATCAATCAACTCTTCCCATGCCTGCTGGTCGCCCCGAATACAGCCCTGGACGAGCAATTCATCTTCGCTAAGTTCAATCTCTTCCTGGCCGAAAAACTGGTCAATTTCTGCCTCATTCAACAATGAGGTCTGGCTTGCAGCAATGACCGCTGCCGGTGCGGGTGAATACATCTCTGAGGATTTCATAGTCCGTTCCTGTCTTGTGATCGAAAGTCATGTGGTTTCCGGGCTGGACCGGATAGCATGGCCAGCTCAAAATGAGCGTCCTTGGAAAAAAGAGGGCGAATGATTCGCTAACGCGAACCTTCAGCTTTTACTTTTTTACGGACACACTTTGGGATTGGAAAATGACTCAGATACGTAAAGGAACGGCAAAACAGAAGATGTCTGTTTCAACAGGGGCAATCTCACGGCTGTGGCTGGAAAAAAGGACTGCCGGCGGGCGCATACTGGAACACAATAGAGTCGGAAACAGCTTGAGCAAACCGGCAATCACAAAAAACATTCCCGTCTCAAAGAGAACGGAAATAATCTGGAATTCAATATCGCCCGTGGCCACTGGGAAGTTGTCCCAGCTATCCAGCTGCATGAATGGCGAGAAAACGGCCATCAGCACCATCAGGATAAGTATAATTTTGGGCAATTTATTCATTTCTTTTCACTAAAACAGCAGTTGCCGAGAGATCTTTGCGCGGACAATTTTCCCTCGGCAACTGGGGCGACTATAGCATTCAAATTGTGATCTACAAGGTTCCCCGCAGATGAGGGGGGCCCTGGTCAGTGCCTGATTGTCAGCCAAAATCCTCGTAAATTATTGATTATGAAGCAATTAAAATTTCTCAACAGAATCCCACGCCGGATCGGCGGAACATTGGAATTCTTTTAGAGTTTCTAACAAAATTGCCGATACCTATATTGATTGCGGTTTTGCCCGCCACTATATAAATAGCGACCGCGCTAGGGTTCTGGTGAATTGCCATTGATCGTCGAAAGGCGCCAGCGGCGTTGTACGGGACTCAACCGCTTTCTGTTAGGCCCAGCTAAGGAGTTGGTTCAAAGCAGGTAAGAAGAGCGGGAGAGCGAGTGGGGAAATAGCACGTTCTCCCGCATCTTCTAATGCATTGGAAAGGGTGAGCTTTCCAGATCCAGGCCAAGCTGCAGCTTTGCGGCTTCGCTCATCTTGCTGGGGTTCCACGGTGGCTCAAATACCACCTCTACGTTCAATTCCTTGACCGTAGGCAGGCTTGAAAGCTTGCGTTGGATATCCGCCTTCAAAACGTCCGCCATGCCGCAGCCCGGGGCAGTCATTGTCATCTTGATCTCAAGTTTATTGCCCTCAGCCACCGGGGCGATCTGGCACTCATAAATCAGCCCTAAATCAACCACATTGACTGGAATTTCCGGGTCATAGACCGTCCGCAGCTGGTCCCAGACCAGCTTTTCACTGAATTCCTGCGGCGCTTCTACCACGGCCACAGCAGATGGTTCGATCCCAAGAACGTCTGCGTCTTTGGCATCAACGCGAACCATGTAGCCCATATCGCTCATCACGGTATAGCTGCCGCCCAGCGCCTGCATGATCCGCACCTTGGTTCCTGCTTCCAGGCGATGAGGTATGCCGCTGGGGATTTGCGTGGTGTCAATGTCGCGCGTCAAAACGATTTGTTCGCTGGATGCCATTTATTTTATTCAGTCGAAAGCTTATTCAGTGGAGATTGCTTCCTGATCGCCATGCAAGGCCGCTCGCAGGGCATGCCATGCTAACGTGGCGCATTTTACCCGCAACGGAAATTCTGAGACTCCGGCAAATACCGCGAGCTTGCCCAGATCTTTTCCGTCACCGCCTGTGTGTCCGGTAACCAGATCATGAAACTTGGTGAAGGTTTCTTCCGCCTCGTCAGTGGTTTTGCCTTTGAGCATTTGCGTCATCATGGAAGCTGAAGCTTTGGAGATAGCGCAACCACTTCCCTGAAAGCCAATATCGCTGATGGCTCCGTCCTTTACATCCACGTAAACCGTGAAATGATCGCCGCACAGCGGGTTGTAGCCTTCGGCTTTGTGATTTGCCGCCTCAAGCACATGAAAATTTCGCGGCTTCTTGCTGTGCTCCAGAATCACTTCCTGATAAAGTTCGCGCAGCTGCTCAGACATTAGCCCATCACCTCTTGCACCTTGCGAATGCCCGCCACCAGCGCGTCAATTTCTTCACGCGTGTTGTAAAGCCCAAAGGACGCGCGGGCCGTGGCAGGAATACCAAAACGCTGCATCACCGGCTGCGCGCAGTGGTGTCCGGTGCGGATGGCAATGCCTTCTGTATCCAGAATGGTGCCGATATCATGCGGATGAATTTCGCCCATCGTAAAAGAAAGCACACCAGCTTTTTCATGGGCCGTGCCCATGATCTGCACGCCGGGAATTACGCCCACGGATTTGGTGGCATAAGCCAATAAATCAGCCTCATGCCGTTCGATTTCTTCCAGCCCTAAATGATTCAAATAAT
>DASZMF010000954.1:0-1744 GCA_035552035.1 Candidatus Angelobacter sp. | reverse complement strand
CAGCGGTTTCCAACACAGCAATTTCCAGCACCAAAGAAATTTCCGGCTGTGGTCTGCTGATGACTGAATTCACATCGGCTGACGGGTTGTTTCGTACGCGTGAGTCCAAGCGCAAACGCTATCTCACTTTTTATGAAGATGAGCGTCCGATCTCGGCGCAGCTTTTTGGCAGCGATCCTTACACGCTGGCTGAGTCGGCCAAGATTGTGGAAGAAGCCGGCTTTGACATGGTTGATCTCAACCTGGGCTGTCCGGCGAAGCGTGTGGTGAAGTGCAATGGCGGTTCAGGATTGTTGAAAGACCTGCCGGTGATCCAGACCATTTTTGAGGCCGTGCGCTCGGCGGTGAAGATCCCTTTTACCGTGAAGTTCCGCATGGGCTGGGACGATGACAACATTGTCTGCGTGCCTCTGGCCAGGATGGCGGAAGATTGCGGTCTGAACGCCGTGGCTCTGCACGCGCGCACGCGTGAACAGGGCTACAGCGGCAACGCTCGGTGGGAATGGATTGCCGCGGTGAAAGACGCGGTGAAGATTCCGGTGATTGGCAACGGCGATATACGCACGCCGGAAGATGCGATTGCCATGGTGGCGCAGACGAATTGTGACGGAGTGATGATTGGCCGCACGGCTGCGTCGAACCCGTGGATCTTTCGCCAGATTCGCCAGTTCGCTGAAACCGGACGCTACGACCAGCCGACCGACGCGGACCGCTACCAGATGATCCGCACGTATTTCAAAATGCTGGTGGATGAAACCATGCATGGCTCTCCGGGCAAGATGAAGCAATTCGTCGCGTGGTTTACGCATGGCGTGCCGAACGGCACGGCGCTGCGTCGCGCCTGCTATGACGCGCATACAGGGCCCGCGATCCTGGAGAGCGTGGAGAAGTTTTTTGAAGAGCTGCTTAGCGGCAAACATCCGTCACAGGTTGTGCCAGCTCAACCTGTAGCGCAACCAGAGCCAGAGTTCGATCTTCTAGCTGCCTGCGATTGATCTGCAGTAGAGTTCCCGTGAATTTAACGGATCCAACCTACTCTTCCGGTAGCTCGGCTACTGCGGCGGCGCTCCGCCCGGATGGCCGGGGCTTTTTGGGAGCGGTGACGTAAGCGTAAGGATCGCCGGGGTAGCCGGGTGGCTCTGGATTTTTGCGGACACCGCGCTTGATCCAGCCGAGAAAGCGGTGAAGGATGGTTCCGATTCGGGAGCGATCAGATTGATTCATACCGACCTGCCTTGGGCGAATCTTAACACGCCGTTCGGGCATTCCAGCGGCTTTTAGGTAGAAGAAATCGAGCACACTCTGAGTGTAAAGATGAGAAAAGTTCAAGGACTTGTACCTTTGCCCAAAAATTCCTACTCTGCAATTTCGGGCAGGGAGGAAAAGTGCGACAATAGTTAAGGATAAAGTTCAGGAATGCTCCTTTTCTGGCCGTAGAGCATCCAATAAAGAGCCAATGACACAAAATCAAAATCTTTTCTTTCAGAAGTTTGGCATTACTCCCAAAGATCTTGAGCGCTACCTGGGCGAGGCACTTTCTGCCGGTGGCGACTATGCCGATTTGTATTTCGAATATTTGACCTCGACCTCTATCAGCGTGGATGAGTCGATTGTGAAATCTGCGTCGCAGGGTATCTCTGCCGGCTGTGGCGTGCGCGTTCTATCAGGTGAGCGCACGGGCTACGCCTACACGGACGACCTGGCCCCGGAAAAAATCATGCGTGCGGCGCGGACGGCTGCGCTG
>DASZMF010000953.1:0-4821 GCA_035552035.1 Candidatus Angelobacter sp. | reverse complement strand
TTGTTGCCAGGAAGCGGCTTCATGCAGGTATCGCCCTTCTTGCTGATGCCCAGCGCAAAGTGAAACGTGCCCGGCCCCAGCAGCGTCAGGTTGAAGTCAGGCGTAATCACCACATCCGCCGTCTGCTTGCTTACCTGATAGTCAATTTCAATAGCGCCAGAGCCGGTGGCCAGCATGAGGCCCTGATTGCTTGAACTTACGTTGAGGCTGCTGCGTGAGCATATGCGCACCTGGCCGCCGCGCGCCAGCCGCAGAGTTGCCGGGGCAATTCCCGCAGCCAGCTCTGAGCCGGAATATACGCTCATTCCCGAACCTGCCAGTTGTACGGAACTATTGCTGCTATTGCCAGAGGCAAACAGTTCGCCCACCGGCGGCACAACCTGCGCAGACGCTGGAAGGCAAAGCAAAGAAAGACAAAGCGAGAGCAGCATTGCTCCGCGCCACGGCTTTGCTTTTAGAACTGCGGTTCTTGCAATTGCGAATAAGTAGTTAGACAGAATGCGCTACCCTTCACTTACAAAATCATATTTATCAATTGCCACGGCCAGTGGTTAGAAGCTTTCGCATGATTTTAGCTGATGCAATGGGATTTTGGCGCGATTCGCGTGTTAGCTTGCGAAATTTTACCTATTCCATACATGGTAAAAATCTTTGCAACACAGAGGAAAGAAGGAAGCAGAGGATTTGGAGATGATGTGGAAGTCGGCGGCTGGGAATCTATGCAGGATTCTGGTTTTCTGATCACCCGATCACCGGATTACCCGATCATCCGATCTTTCTAGCTCCTCCGCTTACCCTGTTCCTCTGCGTTTCAAGCTTCTAGAGGAATTCAAAGGGACAAGAAATTCTTCAGCAGCAGTCGGCCTGAATCCGTGAGCACGCTCTCCGGATGAAACTGCACACCTTCCACCGGAAAATGGCGATGGCGCAATCCCATGATCACGCGCGTGCCGTCAGCTTCATGCGTCTCAGCGCTGATTTCCAGCTCTTTCGGCAGATCTTCTTCGGCGACGATGAGCGAGTGATAGCGAGTCGCCGTCATCGGCAGCGGCATGTTTTGGAAGAGTGTCCTGCCGTCATGCTGGATCTGGCTGGTCTTGCCGTGCATTAACTTTTTTGCCCGCACCACGCTGCCGCCAAACGCAGCGCCAATGGCCTGGTGTCCCAGGCATACCCCCAGCACCGGCCGCTTGCCGGCAAAATGTTTGATCAACTCAATGCTGATCCCCGCTTCCTGCGGCGTGCACGGCCCCGGCGAGACAAGAATATGGTCCGGATTCATGGCCTCAACATCCTGCGGCGTAACCTGGTCATTGCGGCGCACTTCAACCTGCTGCCCCAGCTCGCCCAGATATTGCACCAGGTTGTAGGTAAAAGAATCGTAGTTGTCGAGGACGAATACCATGTTTGGCCGTAACCATAAGTTTAGCCGATGAAGAGAATTACAGAACTGCCAAAATTGCCAAAAAACGCCGAAGTTGAATGTTTAGCAGCTAACAAACATGGATCGGATTTGCTTTCTGGCGCTAACGCTATTTGAGCTTAAATTTTGGCAGTATTTGGCATTTTCGGCGATTCTGGCAATTCTCTCTTGTGGTAGCCTTTTCCCGTGCTGCACATCACCAACGGCGATTCCGTTACCACCACTTTTCGGCAGGTAAGGTTTCCGGGAGTTTATCTTGCCTGGAAAGACGCCCTGCATGACGGCCCTGTGCCGCAGACGGACACGCTGAGCGCCCTGTCTGACATTCGCGCCCAGGCGCTGGTAGGCTTCGGCTTGAGTGATTACGAAAAAGTGCGCGCCGATTTTGCCAATCGCGATAAGACGCTGGAAGACTTCCGCAAGCATCAGGACGTGATTCTCTGGTTCGAGCACGATCTTTATGACCAGTTGCAGTTGATTCAATTGCTGGACTGGTTTGGCCGGCAGGATATGAGCGGCGTGAATCTCGACATCATTCAGATCAATGCTCATGCCGGTGTGAATCCGTTCCACGGCCTGGGACAGCTCAGCGGCACGCAGCTGGCGCGGCTCTTTCCCATGCGCAAACGCGTGATGCTGGAGCAGACGGCCATCGCCACCGACGCATGGCAGGCGTTCCGCAACCCTGATCCAACTGACCTGCTGGAATTTCTCCAACCAAAATATGCAGAGATGCCTTTTCTCTCTGCCGCCTTGTTGAGATTTTTTGAAGAATACCCGTGGACGACGGATGGGCTCTCACGCATCGAACGCCAGATTTTGCAGGCCGTTGCGGCAGGCAAGCGCAAGAAGCAGGAAATTTATATGGAGTCGCGCAAGCAGGAAGATGTGCCCTGGGGTGACATGTCAGTCTATTTGCGAATAGGCTGGCTGACCCTTGGCCCGAATCCTGCGCTGGTGGAAGCACAAAAGAATGAATACACCATCACCGATGCAGGCAGGGAGCTGCTGGAAGGCAAAGCTGATTGGATCAAGCTACAAGGCAGTGTGGATCGCTGGCTGGGTGGCGTCCACTTGACTGGCGCACAAGCAAAATGGCGCTGGGATCCCGCGCAAAAAACGCTGGCAGCCGGAGTCTGAAATAAGCCGCAGCCTGAAATAAGCAGCGGCCTGAAATAAAAGTAGCGAGCAGGCCCGCTACTTGAAATGCAGCGTCTTGGTCACGTCGTTAAAAATCACCACGGCGGCAAACAAGACCAGGAACACAAACGCTGCCTGGTACACGCGCTCTTTTACTTCCTGCTTAATATCGCGGCGCATCACCGCTTCCAGCAGTAGCATGAGCATCAGGCCGCCATCGAGAATTGGAATCGGCAACAGGTTGAAGATGGCCAGGTTCAGGCTGATCTGCGCCATGAACTTGAGCAGCGTGGGCAGACCCAGCCGCGCGGCCTCGCCGGAATACTTCATGATTCCAATCGGCCCGCTCATCTGCTTGATTGAAACTTTGTGCTGGATCAGCTTGCCCAGCACTTCAAAAATCAGTAGCGAATCGCCCTTGCAATCCGCGAATGCGCTTTGGACTGAATCATTGAAAGAGAGCTTGTCCACTTCCATCACGCCAACGCCAATGCGGTAGAGCGTACCGGGCGATCCGGGTGAGTCCCGCAATTCCGGCGTGATCGGCATGGTGATTGCCTTGCGATCGCGCAGGATGGCCAGCTGGGCTTCCTTGCTCTGGTTCTTCTGCAGGCTCGACTGCAAATCGTCCAGCATGTGAATGGGTGCTCCATTCAATGAGACGATGACGTCACCCGGCTGCAGGTGCGCTTTTTCCGCGGGAAATCCCGGCTCAATCTGGCCGATGATCAGAGGCGGCTCCAGGCCAACGTCTCCCACACGCTCATCGCCTTTGGCTTCCGGAGTGAGAGTCAGATCAATGACTTGTCCGCCCCTCTGCACCTTGACCGGTACCGGCTGGTTCGGGCTGATGCTCATGCGAATGAGAAATTGTTCCCAGTTCGGGTTCTGTATGCCCTCAACTTCAATCACCCTGTCGCCTAGCTGCATGCCGCCTTTTTCAGCGGAGGACGCTGGTGCGATAAACGCTACATCCACGGGCCGTTTGGTGAAGGCCGGGTACTCGTGGTGAAACATATACAAGCCGGCAAAAACCACAAAGGCCAGAATAACGTTCATCAGCGGGCCGGCAATGGCGATCAGAAAGCGCTGCCAGCGCGGATGGCTCATGAACTCTTCCGGATCGCCGGTGCGGGTCTCCATGGGATTTTCACCCGCCATCTTCACGTAACCACCCAGCGGCAGCAGGCTGATGCGATAGTCAGTATCGCCACGGCGGAAGCCGATTAATCGCTTGCCAAAACCCAGGCTGAAGACCTCAACCTTAACCTTGAAGAGCTTTGCCATGGCGTAATGGCCAAATTCATGCACAAAAACGAGCACGCCCAGGACGAGTATGAATGCTGCGGGATAAATGGGAAATGACTGCATAAAGTATGAGTATTTATTGTAACTGCAAAAGAACCATAGACCTAGCGAGTTAAAGACCTAGCGCGTTAACTGGTGGGACAAACTGCGTCGTGCCAGCTCGCGGGCATCAGAATCAATGGCAAGAACCTCTTCTATAGATTGCGGATGGCGGTCTTTTGTTTCATGAATCGTGCGTTCCACCACTTTAGAAATATCGGTAAAACCGATCTCCCGCTTTAGGAAGGCGGCCACGGCAATTTCGTCCGCGGCGTTCAGGGCCACGGTCTTTGATCCGCCGGCCTCAGCCGCTTCATAAGCCAGGCGCAGACAGGGGAACTTGTCGAAATCCGGCGGACAGAAATCCAGCCGCTTCAAATCCAGCACGTTAAACCGCAGATCAGACTGGATTCGCTCCGGATAGGTCAGCGCATAGAGAATTGGCAGGCGCATGTCGGTGACGGAAAGCTGCGCCAGAATACTGCCATCGTTAAATTCAACCAGTGAGTGAATCGTCGATTGCGGATGCACGACAACTTTTACCTGCGCTGGCGGCATATTAAACAGGCGGCAGGCTTCAATCACTTCGAAACCTTTGTTCATTAAGGTTGCGGAGTCAATCGTAATGCGCTGGCCCATCTTCCATGTGGGATGGTTCAGCGCCTGCTCCACGGTAATCGATTCAAACTCAGACTTCGGCTTGTTGAGAAACGGCCCGCCGCTGGCCGTAAGCCAGACCCGCTCAACTTCGTTGACGCGTCCGCCGCGCATGCACTGGTGTACGGCATTGTGCTCGCTATCGATCGGCAGCAGCGGTTTGCCCTGCTTGCGGGCTTCAGCGGTGATGAGCTCTCCGGCGGCCACCAGGCATTCTTTATTGGCCAATCCAATTTCTTTGCCTGCTCGCACGG
>DASZMF010000952.1:0-4016 GCA_035552035.1 Candidatus Angelobacter sp. | reverse complement strand
CCAGCTTGATATAGCTTTCTGCGCCGCGGGAGCGCACGTCATAGAGCAGCACCGGTTTCCCATAGCTGGGCGCTTCTGCCAGGCGGATATTGCGCGGGATCGTCGTTCCCAGCAGCTTGTCGCCAAAGTAGCGGCGCAATTCCTGTGTGACCTGCTGTGCCAGGTTGGTGCGATCGTCATACATGGTCAACACCACGCCTTCAATCTCCAGCGTGGGGTTAAAACTCTGGCGAAGGCGATCAATGGTATCCAACAGCTCGCTTACGCCTTCCAAGGCAAAGTATTCGGCCTGCATGGGAACCAGAACAGAATCTGCCGCCACCAGCGCATTCAGGGTAAGCAGATCCAACGCTGGCGGGCAGTCCAGAACAACGAACTCAAACTGGTCGCGGATAGATTTAAGCGCATTCCGTAGCCGAAATTCACGTTCGTCCACCGAAACCAGCTCGATATTGGCTCCAATCAGGTTCTTATGAGCGGGAATCAGGCTCAGGCCTTCGAGCTCCGTTGGAATTACAGCCTGAGCAGCATTGGCTTCGGCCATCAACAGGTGATACGTACTCAGCCGCTCCGGATCACGAGGAAAGCCCAGCCCGCCAGTTGAGTTGGCCTGGGGATCACAATCAATCAACAAACACTTCACTTCCGCCGCAGCAAAGGATGCCGCCAGATTGATAGCGGTGGTGGTCTTGCCGACTCCACCTTTTTGATTGGCTACTGCTATGACTCGTCCCATAGGGTTTAGGGGCTCTCGATTTCAGAACCTTTTAGAATTTAACGAAGCCCAGAAAAATGCGCAATGCCGCAAATTGGTGCATGTTCTACGCGGAACAACAGGAAGGGTAATTAGAGAGTGTTCCACGTGGAACATCTTGGATCGAATTCTTACCCGAAAGCGCCCCACTCAATGACTGACCTAAGCCCAATTAGTAGCCACATATTTTGACAAATAAGCTAAGTACTCCACTCAAGGTCTATTTTTCCCAACCAATAGTGCTCTAGAGTGTCCACCTGGTACCAATATTGGCAGACTCCACTCCACTTTATCTCCAAAGCTGGCCGTGTCTACTACTTGAGCCGAGCCAATCATAAGCATAATTTTGCCCTCTGGCTCTGCTAACTGAATTGCCAATGGAAGGGCCTTAGTGAAGCTCTCTACCGCGCGCATGGTAACTACATCTGCAGTCCGTGTGTAGCTCTCGCCTCGGCCATCAAACACCTTGGTATTCTTTAATCCCAAAAGAAAGATCAGCTCTCTCAGAAAAGTCGCCTTTTTCTGATTGGATTCAATCAGCGTTACCTCGGCCGCTGGCGCCATCATGGCAAAAGGCACTCCTGGGAATCCCGCGCCGGACCCCAGATCAATGATCTTCCTCATCGGCCGCTGAGAATAGTGCGACAGTACATGATTCGCGGCAAAGAACGATTCTCCAAAGTGCCGCTGCACCATCTCTTGCGGGCCGCGTATGGCCGTAAGGTTCATACGCGCGTTCCACTTCAGCAATAGATCGATATACTTCGATATAGCGGCGAGCCGCGATTCATCGAGCTGAATGTAGGGTTCGAGCAGTTGGGCGATGGCTGAAGTATCCACGCGTTTAATCGTAAATCAGTTGCGTTGAAACTTGCGCACTGCGCCGGTGTTTGCCGGCAATCCACTAAGCAGTTCCCGCACTGTGCGCTTGAGCACCGGATGCACTGCGTCTGGCGCAATCTCCGCCAGTGGCTCCAAAACAAAACGGCGTTGCTGCACCGCTGGATGAGGAACGGTCAGCGCGGGCGTATCGATCACCGCATCTCCGAAAAAAATTATGTCAATGTCGATCGTCCGCGGGCCTTTGGGCTCGGTGCGGATTCGTCCCATGGCTTGTTCAATGGCCAGCATTTGTCGCAAGAACTCGCCAGCTTCCAGCACAGTTTCCATCTTCACGGCACAGTTTAAAAACCAGGCCTGCTGGCTTGTAACTTCAACCGGCTCAGTCTCATACAAGGATGACACCGCAGTGACTGCGCCCAACCCTGTGAGCCGCTGGATGGCCTCGCGAAGATTGGCTTCGCGATCCCCAATGTTTGAGCCCAGCGACAAATACACCATGGTTTTCATTCAGCTAATTTTCCTGTGAGCACAGGCTTAAGTCCAAGAATAAAGCCCGAAGGTGTTGCCCCATTTCCGTCTGATCTATTACGTTCGTTACTTGGCCAAAAGGGGCGATTGCGGGTACCCTCTGCGTGTATGGCACTGCAAGCACTCCTCCTCAGTAAAGATCCTGAAGTACATCGTACGATACGACGCGTTTTAGACGCTGCCAATATCGACCTTGACGTTTCAGACAACGCCGACCAGGCGCGCCACATTCTGCTTCACCGCAAGTATGACGCACTGATGGTGGATTGTGACGATATGCCCAACGGCCCGCTCGTTCTGCGGGAAATGCGGCAGGGTAAATCCAACAAGAGCTGCATTGCCTTCGCGCTGGTGAATGGCAAGACGACCATTCAGCTGGCCTTTGAGATGGGCGCGAATTTTGTCCTGGATAAACCGATTTCTCTGGAACGGGCCACCCGCAGCGTACGCGCAGCGCAGGGCCTGATTATGCGCGAACGTCGGCGCTACCACAGGCATTTGATCAAAGCTACTGGGGCCATTCTGGTGGACCAGGGAGCAGAGCTTCCTTTGCACATCACCAATATCAGCCACGGCGGCATTTCCGTTGAATGCTCTCGCAGGCTTGATCAAGGCGGAGCAGCGCGTGTCCGGCTGCAACTGCCCGGCAACAAAAAAGCATTGGACATAAAAGGCGAGATTGTCTGGTCAACCGACGAAGGTCGCGCAGGCATTCGCTTCCAGATTCTTTCCGCTGAAGCCAAGCAAGACCTGGATACCTGGCTGGAAAAACGCGCGCTACCACTGGGCAATGGCGCCATGTTCATTAACGCAACGATATAAGATTACGCGTCGTGCGAGGTGTGCGCGACGCCGGCCAAACTCTCAGAAAAAACTTCGGGCTCATTGATTTCTGAGGTCTCTTCCCACAAAGATTTATCTTTGAGCAGGCGAGAAACCAACGCAGTGTGCATGGCGTGGCCGGCGCGATCAGCCACAATGCGGCCAATAATTTGTTTACCCAGCAGCGCGAGATCGCCAATCAGATCCAGCACTTTGTGGCGCACAAACTCATCTTCATAGCGCAACGGGCCGTTCTTTACGCCAGTATCAGTCAGAACAATTACGTTGTCTTCAGTAGCGCCGCGAATCAAGCCCATATCTTTCATGGCCTTCTCTTCGCGCAGAAATCCAAAGGTGCGGGCTGATGCAAGCTCTTTGCGGTAGAGGTCCTGCGAGAGATCAATCTCAAATGACTGCTCACCAATCGGCGGAGCAAAATTGATTTTGTACGACACGGCGTAACCAGAAGCCGGATACGCGCCGATAAATTTATTGCCATCGCGCACTTCAATTTCCCGCACGATGCGTAGATATGTACGCTTTTTGCGCTGCCTTCTCAGGCCGGCTTCCAGAACCATGTCGACGAAGGGTTTCGCGCTGCCATCCAGAATCGGCACTTCCAGATTGTCCAGTTCAACCACGGCGTTATCCAGGCCAATGCCGATAAATGCTGAAAGCAGATGCTCTGTGGTTGAAATCAAAACGCCTTGCCGCTGGAGACTGGTGGCGTAGCTGACCTTGGCCACGTTGCGGCCCACGGCATCCATTTCAAAGCCATCCAGATCAACGCGGCGGAAGACAATGCCCGTTCCTGCAGGCGCAGGAAGGATTTTAAGGGTGACGGGAGCGCCGCTATGCAGGCCTACCCCTTTGCACTCAACGGGCGTCCGAACTGTCTGTTCAAATGGCAAGTGATTCTAGATAAACAGATTACACCTGCTGGTACAAATGGTAGTGTTGTTTTTTTACAACAGATCGTGGCTTTGCCCAATAAAACCAGCAAGAAACTACTTACTATCTTTTACAGGATTGATCTTGGCCACTGAAGGATCAAACAGCACGTCGGCCG
>DASZMF010000951.1:0-3569 GCA_035552035.1 Candidatus Angelobacter sp. | reverse complement strand
CGCGAACACCACGATAGGCGTGCTTTTGGAAAGATGCTTCACGTCTTTTTTCAACCATTCCAGCTGTTCCGTGCCCAGGCTGCCCAGGCCTCCGGCTTTCAGGTTCATTACATTCACCAGTCCGATAAAGTGAACGCCCTTTTGATCAAAGCTGTACCAGCCCGAGCCTTTGGCATTTTTGCCGTAGCGTTCCAGATATTGCTTGCCATCGTCGCCAATCACATCGTGCTCGCCGGGAACGTAGAAAACATCTTTGGCGCTGGCGCTTTTCAAAAGTTGGTCCACGCCGTCAAATTCTTCTGGCTTGGAAAGATGCGTGATGTCGCCGGTATGCAGAATGAAGCTGGGCTGAGTGGGCAGAGCGTTGATCTTGTCGATAGCCGCCTTGAACGTGCCCACCACATCTGTATTTGCCGGCTTGTTAAAGCCCATGTGGCTGTCACTGATCTGCACAAAACTAAAATCGCCCTTGAGCTGTTTTTCCTTGAAGCCGCTGACTCCGCTGAGCGCGTATGACTTGAGCACTCCGCCTTGCATCACGCAGAAAGCGCCGGTGCCGGCCCAGGCCATACACTTTAAAAAACCGCGGCGATCAATGCCATCATGGTTGTGGTCATGCAGGATTTCGTCCTTTGGTTTGTCGGACATTCGTTCCTCCAGCGCATTTAAAAGCAGCGCGTTCTAAGTTGGCCGCTGGGCGGCTCTGAGTGAATAACTGACGAGCAGAGGGAATATTCCCGGGGTGGGAAACAAAAGATTTCTTAACAATTCAGGCGGAACCTTGGCGGTTATGCTATTTAGAGGGCCGGGCGTGCCCTCAGGCCGCAGAGAACGCATCACACTTGTGAGTAAGCTGCGGCAGCAGCAATCTGGGAGAAGAAATTTGCCAGTCAGCATCCACAGAAGGCTCATTTATACAGCAGTGTTTATGCTGCTCGTATTGTTGTGGCAAAAACCAGCCAATGCGCAGGCAGCACGCCAGCCTGTGATTGAGGCACAGACGCAAAACATGGACGCCCTGCTCGACCAGAGTTTTACCGCCATGTACGACCTGCGATTTAGCGATGCGTTGCGGGTAGCTGAATCTGCCAAAGGCCTGGACAGTGAAGATCCGGTGCCGTGGATGACGCAGGCTTGCGCGATTCTGTTTCGGGAATTTGATCGGCTGCATATTCTTCGCAGCGAATTGTTTGGCTCCGATGACCGCTTTATTGACGGTCCTGCCATGGCGTGGGATGTGCAATCGCGCAAGCAGTTTGAGTCTGCGCTGGGCGGCGCGGAAAAGCTGGCGCAAGATCGTCTGAAGCAGGTGAAGGATGATCCTAAAGCGCTGTTTGCGCTCTCACTGGTAAACGGCTTGCGCGCAGACGACGCAGCGTTAATCGCAAAGAAGAAATTCGCCGCGCTTTCTTTTACCAAGTCAGCCAATGGATACGCCGAGCGGCTTCTGTCTCACTCTCCTGATTACTATGACGCTTATATTTCAACCGGGATGGGCAAGTACATTATTGGCGGCAAAGCAGCGCCGGTACGCTGGATGCTGCGCATGGGCGGATTTAAAGGCGACCAGGAACAGGGCGTGCGCGAACTGACGCTGGTGGCCGACCACGGCCGCTATCTCATGCCTTTTGCCCGTATTCTGCTGGCATTTGACGATCTGCGCCATAACAACCTTGCGGACGCCCGCAAAAAGCTGGAGTGGCTGCATTCGCGCTTTCCCAACAACCCGCTGTTTTTGCAGGAAATTGCCAAATTGGACCATCCATCGGTTGGGCCGGGCCAGCATTAACCGCGATTCTTCTGTGCATTCTCATTTATAATGAGAGTTCCTGAGGTTTAAGTCGTAACCCAGTCATGAGCCTGCTTAGTTCACTAGCAAGGCGCTCTGCTGGCTTGTGGACATACCCTTTCGTACATCGGCAAACTGAAAATGACCTGCTAGCATGCAGGTACCCTGAAAATATTCTGGAGAAACGTATTGGAACTTGGAAGCCGTAAGACTGTCATCTTGTTGATTCTGGCCATGCTGGCGCTGATGCTGCGCGCGCATGCAGAGACTCCGCAGACCGCCACAAAAACGCAATTGGTGGAGGCCAAGCTGGCCCAGTCTTACCACGCCATGTATGACCTCAAATTTCCTGAGGCCTTCAAGTCCGCTGACGAAGCCAAGGCTATCGACCAGACAGACCCGTTGCCTCATCTGGCTTCGGCCTGGATTTCATTCTTCCGTGAACTGAATCGTTTGCACATTCTTCGCAGTGACCTCTTTGCCACCGACGACAATTACAACAGTCGCGAAGTTTACGTCTGGGATGAAGCCAACAAAAAAGTTTTTGACAGCAGTCTGGACCAGGCAGAAAAGCTGGCGCAAGACCGGCTGAACCACGACGGCAATGATCCCCGCGCGCTGCTGGCTCTGGCCTTTGTGAACGGCCTGCACGGCGACGAGCTGGGCGTATTCACCAAAAAAGATCTCAAAGCCATTTCCTATATCAAGTCCGCCACTACGTATGCGGAAAAATTGTTGTCGCATTCTCCTGATTCCTACGATGCCTACGTCGCCACCGGAATGGGCAAAGTGATCGTGGGCCGCAAGTCAGCTCCGGTGCGCTGGGTTCTGCGACTGGGTGGCTTAAAGGGCGACGAAGCTGAAGGCTTAAAAGAGCTCACCCTGGCCGCCGATCACGCACATTATCTTGCTCCCTTTGCGCGCCTGCTGGTGGTGTTTGAAGATGTACGCTTCAAAAACACTGACGATGCCCGCAAACGGCTGGAAGATCTGCGCCAGCAGTTTCCCAACAATCCTCTGTTCAAGGAAGAGTTAGATAAGCTCGGCCGCACATCAGCGCAGCTGGCTCACTAACGCCACGGAATCAGCGCCCTGGATATTTCCACTCGCTCCTTCCTGGACGAATACCACCGCATGCAGATTTTCGCGCTTCCAATCTTGCGCCAGCTTGATCGGCACCTTAGCTGCAAAGCTGCCATCATGCAACTGGCCCAACTGGCGGAGCTCGCGGACAACAGCTGCGTGGTGCAAAGTGTGTCCGCCGTTTTCGCCCGATCCCACGTTGGTGGTGAGATTGTCTTCAGTTATCGCCAGCATCACGTTGCCTGTATCGACGTTCGTGGCTTTTACCTCTACTGATAGTTGATCTCCGCTTGTTGAAATTTTTACCGTTGCCAGCGCCGGCTGGCTGGCTGCGTGGCTGATGGCGCTATTGGCCTGGCCGCTGCTGCTGCCAACAAATTCTGTTTCGCCATCCACCACCATCTGCGGCGTGTATGGGCCGTCCACTTTTAAGCTGCGCGCATACTGCTCTTGCCGCGCGCTGAAGTCAGCGGAAGAAAACCGATCTTTCCATCCCAGAGAATTCCAGTAGTCCACGTGAAAGCCCAGCGGGATGACCTGAATATTTTTGGCCGCGAGATCCTGCCGCAAATGCCCCAGCAACTCGTCAGCCGGCGGACAACTGGAGCAGCCTTCAGAGGTAAACAGCTCCACCACCACGGCCCTGCGAACGGCCACCGGCCCAGTCGTTTTTGCCAGCACTGTTTTTCGTAACATT
>DASZMF010000950.1:0-2025 GCA_035552035.1 Candidatus Angelobacter sp. | reverse complement strand
AAAAAATAATCCTGCCTGGATACTGCCCACCGTATTGGTGCCAATGACCTTGGCGGGCTTTTTGATATCGACCAACGGAAGACGCGCAGTGTGTTCATACAGCGCTCGCGCAGAAATGCCGATGCCCGGCGAGATCACTCCGCCCAGATATTCGCCTTTGCGGGAGACTGCGTCAAAGGTGGTGGCCGTGCCCAGGTCCACTACTACGCAAGGGCCGCCATATTTCTCAAACGCAGCTACGCCGTTCACAATGCGGTCTGCGCCCACTTCCTGTGGATTGTCATACAAAACGGGCATGCCTGTCTTGATTCCGGGCTCCACAAAAAGCGGCTTGATCTGCAAATAGCGCTCGCAAACTTCACGCAGCGTGGAATCCAGCGGCGGAACGACCGAAGCGATGATGATGCCGCGCACTTCGTTTACATCCACTTTGCCAATGGCAAATAAATTTCTGAAGAGGACGCCGTATTCATCCACGGTGTGCGTCATTACGGTGGCTACACGCCAGTGAGCCAGAAGCCTCGGCGCAGAACTTTTGCTGGCAGCGCCTTTGGCAGACGAGCCCGGCTGTGCAGCTTCATAGACTCCCAACACCGTATTCGTATTACCTACGTCAAGAACCAGAAGCATTCTTACTCCTCTGCAGTGGCCGAACGCTTCCTGAAATTACCATACGCACGCCTTGTTCTGTGCGTACCCGCAGAAACCCGCGTGGGTCAAGGCCGTCTGTAATGCCTTCATAGCCGCCATCTTCATCCACAAATACCATTTTGCCCAGCGCATACGATGAGCGTGATTCCACGCGGCGCATAATGGGCTCAAAACGCAATGTCAAAGTGCGGATGGGGCCGCTCATGGAGCGGAGCAGCGCGCGATATTCGCGGTCCACCGTGCGGATGAGCGCTGCCGCAACTTCCAGGCGATCTACTTTTTTGCCGGCTTCCATGGCCAGCGAAGTCGCGGTGCCGCTTAATTCCTGTGGAAAATTCTGGTGGTTTACGTTGATGCCAATGCCGATCACGGCATGGTTTACTTTGTTCCCCTCGGAACTCATCTCCGTAAGGATGCCGGCAAACTTTTTTTCGTTGAGCAGCAGATCGTTCGGCCAGCGGATGTCGGCGGGCAATCCAGTTATTTCTCTGACTGCATCTTGCACGGCGACGCCGGCAATCAATGAGAGCCAGAGCGACTCTGCGGGAGTCATGGGAGGACGCAACAGAAAGGAACAGTAGATGCCGTTGCCGCGTTCGGAGTGCCAGGTGTGTGTGCTGCGTCCGCGGCCCGCGATCTGTTCTTCCGCAAGAAAAACAGCGCCTTCCGGAGTATCGTCAGGATGCTGGCTGGCCAGAGCCGCTCCACGCAACGCTATAGAGTTGGTGGAGTCGGCCTGTACACAGTGATGGATATTGCCGGAAAAGATGGTGTTGCGCACCAGAGGTGCGAGCAACTCCGGCAATAATAACTCCGGATTCGCCACTATTATTTTCCCGCCGCCGGAGGAGCCGAGTGGGCCTCTACGTTCAGATCAATCTTTACATCATTGCCAATCATGGCTGCCGGTGCATTGGTAATGCCATAATCCTGGCGGTTCACGGTGACCCAGGCATGCGCGCCCATTACTTTTCCTTTGCCGCCGTCGAGCGGGCCTTTCAGGTCAAAGGGCAGATCAATGTCTTTTGACACGCCATGGATCGTGAGCGTTCCGTGAGCAATAAAGCCATCGCCTTTTTTCTCAACAGACTTGCTCTGGAAGGTGAGTTCGGGGAACTTTTCCACGTCAAAATATTTTGGAGACTTCAGGTCGCCATCGCGGCTGCTGTTGTCAGTGTTGATGCTGCCGGCTTTGATCTTTACGGTCACAGAAGACTTGCTCGGGTCTTTGTCGTCAAAAATGATCTTGCCTTCAAAATCGGTAAAGCGGCCATTTACGGTGCTGACCGACATGTGAGTCACGGAAAAATTGACGGAAGAGTGGACCGGATCAATCTTAAATTCATCCGCGGCCAGAGCTGAACCACCAATGGC
>DASZMF010000949.1:0-1708 GCA_035552035.1 Candidatus Angelobacter sp. | reverse complement strand
CCATGGGATCACCCACTTTAAGTGACGCCATGCGTGCTACAAATTTTTTCTCGAATTGTTCAGCAGTCTGCTCGTGCACAATAAACCGCTTCGCCGCGATACAAGATTGCCCGTTGTTGATCACCCGCGCCTGCACCGCAGTTTCAACAGCTTTATCACAATCAGCGCTAGGCATGACAATAAACGGATCACTCCCACCCAACTCCAGCACAGTTTTCTTGAGCGCCTTGCCTGCGGCAGTTGCCACATTGCTACCGGCGCCCACACTACCGGTGAGAGTAACGGCGGCAATGCGGCGGTCTTCAATTATTTTGTTTACGCGATCAGAGCCGATCAGCAGCGTCTGGAAAACGCCTTCAGCAAAACCAGCCCGGCGAAAAATATCTTCAATTGCCAGTGCGCATTGCGGAACATTGGAAGCATGCTTGAGCAGGCCCACGTTGCCAGCCATCAACGCAGGCGCAGCAAAACGAAACACCTGCCAGAGCGGGAAATTCCAGGGCATCACGGCCAGCACGGGGCCGATGGGCTGATAGCGTATAAAGCTTTTCGTCGCATTGGTAGTGGCCGGTTCGTCGGCCAGGAACTTTTCGGCGTTCTCGGCATAAAAGCGGCAGCCGGACGCGCTCTTCTCGGCTTCCTGCACCGCAGACGTCAGCGTCTTGCCCATCTCCTGGGTCATCATCTTGCCCAGCGTTTCTTTTTCCTTTTCCAGGATTTCCGCAGCGCGCAGCATCATGGCGGCACGCCGCGCAAACGGAACTTTGCGATGCTCGCGAAATGCGGCCGCAGCAAGCGCCAGCTTGTTCTCTAACGCTTCATCTGAGTGCTGCTCAAATTCGCGCAACAATTCACCGGTCAGCGGGCTCACGCTGGCAACACTCCGGCGCGGTAGCTCAACCACTTTTTGTGTGCTCATCACCAAATCTCCTGCTATTAACTTTACTTCTTTTGGATGCCCTCCGTTCAAAGGGCGAACCCAGCAGCCTGGACAAAATCTTAAGCTGTGGAAAGGCTTTGGGCGCTGCTGCCGATGGGCGGCAGACAGTAAAGTGCAAGTCATCGTACAATAATGAGGAGAGTTCGCTCCAGCGGAGAGGTGTGTGAGCGGTTGAAACAGGTGGTCTTGAAAACCACTGTGCCTTAACGGGTACCGGGGGTTCGAATCCCTCCCTCTCCGCCATGTACTATTATTTTCTTGTATTTACGTATCTTCCTGTCTACGATCCTGTCTATAGCTGAAGAACAGACAGGAGCATACCAGTCATGCCAAAGCCGCAAAATCATAAAGGTTATTCCTGCCGCGTCAACATCCTTAAATATGTCAAAGTAGCCGACAAATGGCGTTTCGCGCCCGCGCAGACGCAGAACAACAAGCTAAAGCAAGATTGGGTTCTGGTGGACGGCAGTCCGCAACGTCATGCTGAAGGCACGTATTACATCGAATGGTACGAAAAAGGTGTTCGGCGTCGCCAGAGTGTAAAGGATTCGAGCGAAGTCCTGGAACAGGCGCGGCGGAAGGCCATTGAAATGGATGCCGGCAAAGCAGGAATCGTAATCGCAAAAAGCGAACAAAGCCAAGGTCTCCACATTTCGGATGCGGTGGCGGAATATCTTAAGGAAATTGAGCCACCACAACGAGAGCCCAGAACATATGGAGCATACAAGCACTGCCTGGAACTATTCGCCCAGAGCTGCCGAAAGACCT
>DASZMF010000948.1:0-3099 GCA_035552035.1 Candidatus Angelobacter sp. | reverse complement strand
CAAAATTCTTCCCCGGCATCTGCTTGATTTTGCCGTTTAACTCAAGCTCAAACAGGGCGGCAAAGACCTCTGAAGACGATACTTCCGGCTCCAGCCGCTCAATGATTTCATCTATGTGAGTCATCGCGTCCTGCTTGAGGACGGCCAGGACTTTTTTCTCTCTGGGCGAGACCTGTTCATCGAAGAGGCCTGCTCCCTGGGGCTTGTCGTCAGATGCTGCCGGGCCGCGTTCGGATTCAAGCTGCTGTTTCACTGAGGCCGGCAATTCCTCCCAAACGTCCTCCCAGGTTGCAGTTAGCTTGGCTCCTTGTTTTATCAGCGTGTTTGGCCCCCAGGAGTTGCGGGAGATCACATTGCCGGGCACGGCAAAGATTTCGCGGCTTTGTTCCAGGGCGCAACGTGCGGTGATGCGCGTGCCGCTGTACTCTCCGGCTTCTACTACCAGCACGCCCAGCGAGAGGCCGCTGATGATGCGATTGCGGATGGGAAAATTCTGCGGGGCGGCAAACGATCCCAGAGGGAATTCGCTGACCAGCGCGCCACCGCACTCAAGAATCCCTTCGGCTATCTTTTTATTTTCGCGTGGATAGATTACGTCCACGCCGGTACCAAACACGGCAACAGTCTTGCCTTTGGCTTTGATGGCGCCTTTGTGGCTGAAGGTGTCCACGCCACGCGCCATGCCGCTGAAGATCACGAGCCCGCGTGCTGCCAGATCATAGCCCAGTCGCTCTGCCATGCCCATGCCGTAAGGAGTTGGGTGGCGCGTGCCGACAACGGCTATACCCGGACGGCTCACGGCTTCGGCGTTGCCGCGTATAAACAAAACTAATGGCGGATCGTAAATTTCGCTCAGCCTTGTCGGCCAGCCTGCATCGTCACGGCAAAGGATTTGCACGCCTGCGGCCACGGCTTTGGCGACTCCGTCATGCGCCAGCTCCAGTGATTTGCCGAGGGCTATGTGCTGGGCTGACTGCGCCTTCAGGTTCTCGGCTTCCAGCTCGGTGAGCGACGCATGAAAAATATCCTGTATGTTGCCAAAGCGCTCCGCCAGCTTACGTCCACGGGTGGGGCCGAGGCCGGGCGTTAAGGAGAGCGCCAGCCAGTAAATTGCGTTCGAAGTTGCAGCTTGCACGGTAGCCATAAAGAGAGTGTCTGCTGAAAGAGCAAACTTGGCGGACTTTACACGGTTTCCAAAAAGGCTGTCAACCCTGCACTGTGTCGCTCAGGTTAAATTTGTGTCTTTCGCAGCTCGCGAACCATCGCGCGCATGGCTTCAAATCCGGCTTCAGAGCAGTAGTGGCCTTTCTGGGTGGAAGGGAATTCCTGCGGCAGATCGGCGCAGCGCAGGCGGATGGCGTCGAGTTGCGGATCGATGATGGGTACGGAGCAGAAATCGTCCCAGACGCGCTGCCAGCAGATGCCCTGGACAAACTGTTCAATTATGTCCGCTACTTCACCGCGCGACATGCCGATTTTCTTCACTATGCCTCTCCCTTCCAGCAGTGTTGCTAGAATAAGGATACATGTCCCCTTTCCGGATCTCCGCCATCAGCTTTTTAAACACCGCTCCGCTTATGTGGGACTTTGAACACGGAGAGTCGGCGGCGCGCCTGCGGGAGCATTTTGATGTCAGCTATACCATTCCTTCACGTTGCGCGGAGCAATTGAAAGAAGGTTCGGCGGATATTGGCATCATCCCGGTGGCGGCCTATACGACTATTCCAGACCTGGTGATTGTGCCGGACGTGGCGATTGCCGCCAAGAATAAGGTGCGGTCGATTCTGCTGGTGAGCAAGGTTCCGCTGGATAAGATTCGCAGCGTGGCCACGGACGATTCCTCCCGCACGTCGGCGGCGCTGGTGGAGATTTATCTGCGCAAGTTTGTGGGGATTGATCCGGGATTTTCCCGGCAGAAGCCGTCACTCAAGGAGATGCTGCAGTGGCATGACGCGGCGCTGCTGATTGGCGATCCGGCTTTGCAGGCCCAATACCCCAAGGGCTATTTTGTCTTTGACATGGCGGAAGAGTGGAAGCGCTGGACTGGACGCTCATTTGTGTTTGCTTTTTGGGCCATAAGGAAAGCGGCGTTGCAGGGGCGCGGCGCGGAGCCGAATATCGCACAGGTATTTCAGCAGTCGCGCGATCATGGGCTCAAGCATATTCCCGAAATTTCCGCGGCGTGGGCTCCAAAGCTTGATTTATCCGCCAAGGTCATTTCGGACTACCTGACAGAGAACGTGGATTACACGCTGGATGCGGAGAATCTTGAGGGGCTGCGGCTCTATTACCGTTACGGCGTGGAATGCGAGGTTTTCTCAAGCGATCCGGAGCTGACTTTTCTGGAGCAGCCCAGCTTTGTAACACGCAAATAGCGATACGCGCTTTTAAGTCGCGCCATTCACTCACTTTACCTACTTTACAACTCTGAACTTGGATTTTCAGCCTGAAGGGGCATCTAATTAGCCTGTGACATCCATTCTCATGTTTTCGCCGCTGGGGGCCTGGCTGGAAAAGCTGGGCGGCATTGGTTTGGTGCTGCTGGGGTTTGCCGACAACTCCGTGGTCCCGATGCCGGGCAGCATGGACGCGCTCACGATTGTGCTCTCCGCGCACCAGAAAACGCTGTGGCCCTATTACGCCGTTATGTCGACCATTGGCGGCGTGCTGGGCGGCTACATGACGTATGCGCTGGGCGCCAAGGGCGGGGAAGCGTCGCTGGAGAAAAAGCTGAGCAAGAAGAAGGCCCAGAGGATCTACAAGATCTTTAACCGCTTCGGCTTCTGGAGCCTGTTTGTGCCGGCGCTGCTGCCGCCGCCGGTGCCATTCTCGCCGTTTCTGCTGGTGGCCGGTGCGATGAAGTATTCGAAGCGGAATTTCTTTATCGCCGTGGGCTCGGCCCGGGCCATACGCTATTCACTGCTGGCATGGATGGGATCGATTTACAGCAAGCAGATTTTTGGCTTCTTCCATCGTTATTATGGGCCGGTGTTCTGGGTATTGATTGTTCTGGCCGTCATCGGCGGGATTGCCGCGCTGGTCTGGGCATGGAAGCGCAAACGGGATGGCAAACCAGTGATTCCGGATTTCAAAGAACCG